>NZ_CALIWN010000031.1:0-107828 GCF_938046485.1 uncultured Aggregatibacter sp.
TGTTAAGCCTGCCGCCAGCGTTCAATCTGAGCCATGATCAAACTCTTCAATTCAAAAAGTTTAATCGCTCAATACTGCTGACTTAATTAATCATCTATATAAATAAACGAATCTTCGTAGCACTATTCAGTTCAATTTTAAAATTCTTTAATGATAAAAACGAATCTTCAAGTGCCCACACAGTTTGTCTGATTGATTGTTAAAGAACATTTGCACTAAGCAAGGTTGATAATTCTAACTTCCCGTTATTTTATCGTCAAGAAAAATTCTCAAAAATTTTTCTTTTTGTTTGCTACCCTTGCGGTGCGGAGGCGTATTATAGAGATTCGATCTTGAGGATCAAGTGTTTTTTTCAAAAAAATGTTTGATAGGTTAGAAAAAATACAATCTATGTAATTTAATGCAAATTTTCACCGCACTTATACTACAATCTAAGCGAATAGCAATTATGCTTATTGGCGGTTAAACTATTTCGTCTTCTTTGATACAATTTCTTCAATTATTCAGATTCCTATTTTTGAGGTTTGTTGTGACAAAATTCCATTTTCCAACATTTCATGAAATGTTTCCCGTAGAAAAACGCAAATTAAAATTATTGCGGGAATGGCTACGTTATCAGGTGCGCCGTTTGTTTTTTGCAACGCAATGCCGGGCGTTAGTCAATTTTATTCATGAAAATCCATTGTGGCAGCCGGTTTTTGTACAGTATCCTTATCGTGTGAATACGCTATTAAGCCAGTACTGTGATAAACACTTTAATGTGACACAGCGTTTAGACGCTATTAAGACCAATTTTGCCATGGCGGAAAAACACTTTGGTGTGGCGTTATGTGAGACATTAATTTCACAACAGCCGATACTGTTGGCACAGTTAACAGATGAATTGGCGTTAAATTTAACGCTCAACCATATCGATCCTTATGAAGGCTTTTTTGCTATCGCTTTAACCGATGCTAATCAACGTACGATTTATTCTGCCAGCTTTACGTTTTTAGCGGATAACCGTTTATTGATCGCCTCAATTCAAGGACCAAAAGGCGATGAGGCGCAAGATTTAGTGCGTCAGGCGACAAAATTATTGCATGGTGTTCGCCCGATGTTTATGTTGGTGAATGCCTTTAAAGTTTTTGCGGAGACGTTGAATTGTCGTTTGGAAGGCATTCCGCATAAACGTCAGGCAAAATATCGTTGGAATGATTCGGCAAAATTATTGTTTAACTACGATGAATTTTGGCAGGAAAATGAGGGCAAGTTGGCAGAAAATTATTGGCAAATTCCGACCGCACTTGAGCGTCGTCCTTTAGAAGACATTCAAAGTAAAAAACGTTCTATGTATCGCAAACGTTATGACATGTTTGACCAAATGACGGTTGAGATTCAATCCCTTTTGACAGAGAAAAATCATGAATAAAATTATTACGGTTGACGGACCAAGTGGTGCCGGTAAAGGCACTTTATGTTACGCATTGGCAGAAAAACTAGGTTTTGCGTTGCTAGATTCCGGCGCAATTTATCGTGTGACGGCATTGGCCGCGTTAAAACGCCATGCCGATTTAACCAATGAAACCGAATTGGCTGATCTTGCCCGTCATTTGGATATTCAGTTTGTGCCGAAAAATGGTGAGGTGAATGTATTATTAGGTGGCATGGATGTCAGCCATTTAATTCGTACGCAAGAAGTGGCGGATACCGCATCAAAAGTGGCAGTTTTCCCGCAAGTTCGTGCGGCATTATTACAACTCCAGCAGGATTTTGCCAAAAATGAGGGTTTAATTGCGGATGGTCGCGATATGGGAACGGTGGTATTTCCTGATGCGCAAGTGAAATTATTTTTAGATGCGAGTGCGGAAGAACGTGCAAAAAGACGCTATAACCAGTTGCAAAATAAGGGGATTAGTGGTAACTTTGCACAGATTTTAGCCGAGATAAAAGAGCGTGATTTGCGCGATAGAAATCGAGCAGTCGCCCCTTTAAAACCTGCTGATGATGCGTTTTTACTTGACAGCACGACATTGAGTATCGATGAAGTGATTTGTCAGGCCTTAAGCTATATTCAGCAGCGTATTGATATTAAAGCTTAAATTTTTATGGTTTATTCAAGGATGGATAAACTTTATTATCAGCCCCACTTTTTATGGATTAGAAGTGGACGTTATTTACTTAAATTGAAGATTAATTATGACAGAATCTTTTGCTCAACTTTTTGAAGAATCATTAAAAGACCTTGAAACCCGTCAAGGTGCAGTTGTTAAAGGTACCATCGTTGCTATCCAAAAAGGCTTCGTCCTTGTAGATACCGGTTCTAAATCCGAGTCTGCAATTCCTTCCGAAGAATTTTTAAATGCACAAGGTGAATTGGAAGTTCAAGTTGGTGATGTTGTTGATGTTGTGCTTAAAGCTGTGGATGATGGTTTCGGTGAAACTGTTGCTTCCCGTGCCGATGCAAAACGCAACGAAGCTTGGATTGTATTGGAAAAAGCTTATGACGAACAAGCAACTGTACTTGGTTTAGTTAACGGTAAAGTGAAAGGCGGCTTCACAGTTGAGTTAAACGGTGTTCGCGCATTCTTACCGGGTTCATTAGTGGATACCCGTCCAGTTCGTGACGCAGATCACTTACTTGGTAAAGAATTAGAATTCAAAGTAATCAAACTTGATCAAAAACGTAACAACGTTGTTGTTTCCCGTCGTGCAGTAATCGAATCTGAAAGCAGCCAAGATCGTGAAGAAGTATTAGCGAACTTGTCTGAAGGTGCTGAAGTTAAAGGTACTGTTAAGAACTTAACTGACTACGGCGCATTCGTTGATTTAGGCGGTGTTGACGGTTTATTACATATTACCGATATGGCTTGGAAACGTGTTAAACACCCAAGCGAAATCGTTAATGTTGGTGATGAAATCACCGTTAAAGTATTGAAATTCGACAAAGATCGTACCCGTGTTTCTTTAGGCTTAAAACAATTAGGTCAAGACCCTTGGGCTGCAATCGCTGAAAATCATCCAGTAAACAGCAAATTAAGCGGTAAAGTCACTAACTTAACTGACTACGGTTGTTTCGTTGAAATTTTAGACGGTGTTGAAGGTTTAGTTCACGTTTCTGAAATGGATTGGACTAACAAAAATATTCACCCATCTAAAGTGGTTAGCTTAGGTGATGTTGTTGAAGTAATGGTATTAGAAATTGATGAAGAACGCCGTCGTATTTCTTTAGGTTTAAAACAATGTAAACCAAATCCATGGACTCAATTCGCGGAAACTCACAACAAAGGTGACAAAGTTGTTGGTAAAATCAAATCTATCACTGACTTTGGTATCTTCATCGGTTTAGAAGGCGGTATCGACGGTTTAGTTCACTTGTCTGATATTTCTTGGAATGTTCAAGGTGAAGAAGCGGTTCGTAATTACAAAAAAGGTGATGAAGTTGCCGCAGTTGTATTACAAGTCGATGCAGTAAAAGAGCGTATTTCTTTAGGTATCAAACAACTTGAAGAAGATCCATTCAATAACTTCGTTGCTATCAACAAAAAAGGTGCTGTATTAAATGCAAAAGTAGTTGAAGCTGATGCAAAAGGCGCTAAAGTTGAATTAGACGGCGGTGTTGAAGGTTACATTCGCGCAGCTGATTTAACTCATGAAGTTGCTGTAGGCGATGTTGTTGAAGCTAAATACACCGGTGTAGATCGTAAATCACGTATTGTTCACTTGTCTGTACGTGCGAAAGATCAAGCTGAAGAAGCGGCCGCTGTAGCAAACGTGAATAAGCAAGAAGAAGTTGCTATTCCAAATGCCATGGCTGAAGCTTTCAAAGCGGCTAAAGGTGAATAATTCACTTCATTAATAAACCGGCATAGCAATATGCCGGTTCATAAAAGTTAGGAGAATGGTATGACAAAGTCAGAGCTTATTGGGCTTTTAATGCAAAAAAATAATAGCCTTTCCCTGAAACATATCGAGGAAGCCGTCAAAGCCATTTTAGAGCAAATGTCATGCGTATTAGAAAATGGCGAACGTATTGAAGTGCGAGGATTTGGTAGCTTTTCTTTACACTGTCGCCAACCTAGACTTGGGCGAAATCCTAAAACGGGAGAACAGGTTCAATTAGAAGCGAAGTGCGTACCCTATTTTAAAGCGGGCAAAGAGCTAAGAAAACGCGTTGACGTTTATGCATAATTTATTTCACTAACTTTCATTAACGACACTTTTAAGTGTCGTTTTTTATGCTCATTTTTGGCATAATGAGCAACAACTTTATTTTAAGGAGAAACCAAATGATTAAATATATTTTGGGATTAATCATTATCTTGGCTATCATCTTAGTTGCTATTACCGTGGGAGCAAATAATGATCAAGTAATTACCTTTAATTACATTTTTGCACAAAGCCAATTCCAACTTTCTACCTTAGTAGCTATTTTATTTGGCTTAGGGCTTATCCTTGGTTGGTTTATCACAGGGGTTTTCTACCTTAAGTTAAAATTAAAAAATATTGCATTAAATCGTCAAATAAAACGCCAAACTCAACAAATCAATGAATTAACGACCAGCAGAGATAAGGCTCCTCAATAATGCTTGAACTACTCTTCCTTCTTCTACCAATAGCTGCCGCGTATGGTTGGTATATGGGGCATCGTAGCGCCAAAAAAGATCAGGAAGATATCAGTAATAAACTCTCCCGTGATTACGTTGCTGGGGTTAATTTTCTTTTAGCCAATCAAACTGAAAAAGCTGTTGATTTATTTTTAGATATGCTACAAAAGCAGGAAAATGAAAATGAAATTGACAGCAATTCACAATTTGAAGCTGAACTTACCTTAGGTAATTTATTTCGTTCTCGAGGTGAAGTGGATCGCGCATTACGTATCCATCAAGCCCTCGATAGCAGTCCTCATTACACATTCGAACAAAAGCTATTAGCTAAACAGCAATTAGCCCGAGATTTTATGGCAGTAGGTTTTTTTGACCGCGCCGAACACCTTTATATTTTAATGGTAGATGAACCGGAGTTTGCTGAAGGCGCACTACAACAGCTTGCGCTTATCTATCAGAAAACAAAAGAATGGAAAAAAGCCATTAATGTTGCGGAAAAATTAGCCAAAATATCACCCAATAGCCATCAAATTGAATTAGCGCATTATTATTGTGAGTATGTCAAAAATCTCCCTGACGAAAGTAAAGAAGATCCAAAACAAATTTTGTTACAAGCCCTCGCCGTTTCTCCAACTTGCGTACGCGCCTCTATGATGCTGGCAGAATTATCCATTAAACAGAAAGATTACCAAAGTGCGGTGCATTTTTTAGAAAATATTTTAATGCAAAATCCTGACTATATTGGTGAAGTCTTGCACCGTTTAAAATTCTGTTATCAACAACTCAATCAATGGGATAATTTTGAATTATTTCTCATTAAGGCAAGCCGTGAAAAGAATAATAGTGCCGTTGCATTAATGTTAGCAGACTTAATTGAAGAAAAAGATGGTCGCGCCGCTGCACAACTCAAACTCTACCAACAATTACAGCAAAATCCGGCAACCCCTATTTTTCACCGTTTTATTCAATATCAAATTGATGATGCAGAAAAGGGCCGAGGAAAAGACAGTTTGATCTTGTTACATAAAATGGTAGGAGAACGAATTAAACAAACATTTGGTTATCGTTGCAGTAATTGCGGTTATCAAACACACAAATTAATTTGGTGTTGTCCTTCTTGCCGCCAATGGGAAACGATTAAACCGGTTAGCTCAATTGAGCATAATTAAATGCTAACCTGCGTGTTTATAAGGAGAAAACTATGACGAATAAAGTCATCATTGCATTAGATTACGAAAAAGAAGCCGACGCATTGGCATTGGTTGATCAGCTTGAGCCACAAACCTGCCGCTTAAAAGTCGGAAAAGAAATGTTTACAACCCTTGGTACCGGATTTGTAAAACAACTACATAATCGCCACTTTGATGTTTTTCTGGATTTAAAATTCCATGACATTCCAAATACAGTGGCAAGAGCAGTTCGTTCTGCCGCTGATTTAGGTGTTTGGATGGTGGACTTACACGCCAGCGGAGGTTTGCGCATGATGGATGAAGCGAAAAAAATCCTTGAACCTTATGGTAAAGAGGCACCTTTACTGATTGGGGTAACCGTGTTAACCAGCATGGAAGACTTGGATTTATTACAAATCGGCATTAATTCCTCGCCAATGGAACACGTTATCCGTTTGGCACATTTAACACAACGTGCCGGATTAGATGGTGTGGTATGCTCCCCACAAGAGGTTGAAATTTTACGTAGTACCTGTGGACCGGATTTTAAATTAGTCACCCCGGGAATTCGCCCTATCGGCACAGATTTTGGCGATCAACGTCGTGTCATGACACCGGCAGCAGCAATTCGCTCCGGTGCAGATTATTTAGTGATTGGTCGCCCAATTACACAAGCTGAAAATCCGGTTGACGTTTTAAATGCGATTAACGCTTCCATTGCGTAAATTATTATGACGAATCATTTAGTTTATTCTACCGAGAGCGGGCGGATTAAAGCTGATAAACCACAAGCGCAAATTCCCCAAGGGGATGGCATTGTACGTATCCAGTTGCAAAAAAGCGGACGCAAAGGCAATGGTGTCAGTATCATCACCGGATTGGGGCTTGTTGAAACCGAATTAAAATTGCTTGCGGCAGAGTTAAAAAAACGTTGTGGTTGCGGAGGTGCTGTAAAAAATCACACCATTGAAATTCAAGGGGAAAAACGTGATTTACTGAAACAGTTACTGGAACAAAAGGGTTATAAGGTAAAATTAGCCGGCGGTTAAACACCTATTCTTTAAAAAATATCTCCATATTTAAAAATAGAAAGCACAAAATGCTAATGTTTTGTGCTTTCTTTGCTTTCTAATATTTCTAATAAAGTGATCTTAATCAGTTGAGGTGTTCTCAGGCTTATCTACAACGTTCTAATACATTAGCTAATTTGCCCCTAAAATTCACCGCACTTTTTGATCATAAAAGGCCTCATTACGATTTAGGTATATCAGCACCTGAAGCCAGTAGATCTTGAATATCTGATTTTAAGACATCGGCTTTAGGCCCGTAAATGGCTTGAATACCTGAACCTTTTACAATAAAACCCATTGCACCGGCTTGTTTCCAGCTCGCCTCATCTCCGACTAAATCAGGATTATGCACTGTGATACGTAAACGTGTCATACAGGCATCCACCTCAGCAATATTGTTGCGTCCACCGAGAAGATTGATGATTTGCACCACTTGCGCACTAGCATTTGCGACTTTTTTCTCCTCAGCAGCAGGCGATTCATCAGTACCTTTCGCATCGTAGTTGCCGTTACGACCTGCTGTAGCTAGATTGAATTTCTTAATCATGAAATTTGCGATGACAAATGACAACACAGCAAAAAGACCAGAAACCCAAATGAAATTAACTAGATCCATGCCAATACCTGCTTTAATCGCCATTGGTGTACGGGTTAAAAATTCAATATTCCCAAACGCATGAACCCGTAAATTCACAATGTCTGCCATGGCAAAGGCACAACCTTGCACAACGGCATAAACGAGGTAAAGGGGCAATGCAACGAACATAAACATATATTCGATAGGCTCAGTGACACCGGTTAAAAACACCGCAAGGGCAGAAGAAAGGAAAATCCCTTTATAGATGGTTTTCTTATCTGGATCAACATTGAGATACATCGCTAACGTAATCCCCATGAGAATACCACTTGAACCAATCATTTGACCTACTTTAAAACGAGCTGGGGTAACATGAGTGAGCAGTTCATTATATTGTGCTAAATCACCGGAATCTTTCAGGTTGATTAAATCACTGATCCAAGCGAGCCATAAAGGATCTTGTCCAAAGACTTGCTTACCTTGTTGCACTCCGGTTAAAAATTCATAGGTGCCGCCCAATGATGTGTAGTTCATAGGAATGGTAAGCATATGATGTAGCCCAAATGGTAATAAAAGACGTTCTAATGTTCCGTAAACAAATGGGGCTAAGATCGGCGCAGAACTTTGTGAATTCGCAATCCACTCTCCAAAATGGTTTATACCGGTTTGTACTAAAGGCCAGAATAACGCCAAAATAATTGCAACGAATACGGAACGATAAATGACAACAAAAGGAACAAAGCGTTTACCATTAAAAAAGGTCAACACCTCTGGTAATTTACGGAAGTTGTAGTAACTATTAAAGGTTGTTGCGCCTACAAAGCCCGCAATGATTCCCACAAAAACGCCCATATTTAATGCAGGTTGTCCAAGAATATTCACAAAATAATGTGCCACCGGAATATCACCTGCAAATAGCGTGCTCACATGCGCCGTTGGGTCGGTTAACATTTCAACTTTTACGCCGAAAAAATTTCCCGTAATTAAGTTAATGAGAATAAAGGCAAGACCTGCGGCAAATGCACCACCCGCACGTTCATTTGCCCAACTACCACCAATGGCCAAAGCAAATAAGAGATGTAAGTTACCAATAATCCCCCAACCAATTTGTGCAATTATATGACCGATGCGAGCCAGCCATTCAGCATCACTAATTAATGGTAATGAGTTACCGATACTCACCATTAAACCAGCAGCAGGCATTACGGCAATCACGACCATCAGACATTTGCCGAATTTTTGCCAAAATTCAAAACTGAGCAATTTTTTCATATGTGTTCTCCTACAAAATGAGCTCAACGTCTAAACCGAAATGATCGGAAACGACCGGTTTATTTTTACCATTAAAAATCACCTGACTTGATAAAACCTGTTTCGGTTGATTTAAAAAAATGTAATCTAAGCGCTTTTCTTCGCTGTGACCATTCCAACCATCAATGGCTTTCTCAACGGTAATTCCGCTGTCTTTCTGTTCTGCTATATCAAATGTATCAAGCAAACCTAAACATTTAATTTTCTGATACGAGACAGGATCGCTTATAGCATCTGTATTAAAATCACCCATCAGAATTTTAAGATTTTGGCTTTGATTGCGTTCCACGATGGTACGAATATTGTCCAATTGATCTTCCCCCTCGCAATTTGGTAAGTTGATATGGCAGGAATAACAATCCACAAGCTGCCCTTGATACTCTACTGTTAACCCCAGAATTTTACGGGAAAGAATAGAGTCGGCACATTGATGTTGGCTACAATAAAAGGCATCTACCTCATAAACCGGTAATTTGGTTAAGAATGCGATACCCTCATCATATTTGTCATAGCCAATATGCGAATTGCTCCAAAACAGTGAATATTTTTGTCTCACTCGCGGATTAATTTTATTCAACAACACCACACCGTAATTATCTTGCTTTAATGCTTGAGAAATCACTGGGGATGATATTAATTGATTCACTTCTTGCAACGCGATAATGTCATAACCTTTTTCAACAATAGTCTCGGCAATAACATCCATTTTTTCCGCTTGGTTATCTTCTAACCAAGCGTGTGTATTTAGGGTGAGCAGTTTCATAGATTCTCCCCTTTAATCCTCACAATGCCAAATATCAGCGTTATATTGTGCAATGGTGCGGTCAGATGAGAAAAATCCCGCTTTCGCAATATTATGAATCACTTTTCTATTCCAGCTATCTTGATCTTCATAATCCGCTAAAATGTGTTCTTTTGCTTTCACATACGCATCAAAATCAATCAAGGTCATAAACCAGTCTTTATTAAGCAATTCATCATGCAGACGTTTTAAACGCGTTTTATTACCCAGTTTCACTAGCGTAGAATCAAGGATAAAATCGACCGCTCTTTTAATATATTTATCCTTTTCATAGTAATCTTTCGACACGTAACCGGCAGTTTCATACAGCTTGATAATGCTTTCAGCATCCTTACCAAAGGTATAAATATTTTCTGCGCCGGCTAATTCTGCGATTTCAACATTTGCACCATCCATGGTGCCTAAAGTTAATGCACCATTCAGCATAAACTTCATATTGCCGGTACCAGATGCTTCTTTTGAAGCAAGGGATATTTGTTCTGAAATATCTGTTGCCGGAATCAATTTTTCCGCCACGCTAACATTATAGTTTTCCACTAAATACACGTTTAAATACTGATTCACGTCCGGATCATTATTGATTAACTCAGACAAGCAAAGAATTAAATGAATAATATCTTGCGCAATCACATAAGCAGGTGCAGCTTTCCCACCGAAAATCACGGTAATTTTCCGTTTTGGCAGTTTACCTGCTTTGATTTCAAGGTATTTATGAATTACATAAAGGGCATTCATTTGTTGGCGTTTATATTCATGGAAACGCTTAATTTGCGTATCGATAATCGAATTTTCATCCAATTCAATCCCTTTATTTTCTTTTAAATAGGTTTTTAGCGCTAATTTATTCTGAAATTTAATTTCAGCTAATTTTTGATGTACTTTTTTATCATCCTTAAACGCAAGCAATTTTTCTAATTTTGTTGCATCGTGTAAATAATCATCGCCAATTAACTCTTTAATATACTCCGCTAATGGTTGGTTAGAAAACTCTAACCAACGGCGGAAGGTAATGCCATTTGTCTTATTATTGAATTTTTCAGGATATAACACATAGAAGGCTTTCAGTTCAGAATTTTTCAAAATCTCTGTATGTAATGCAGCAACACCATTAACGGAATTTGAGAAATGAATATCCATATGCGCCATATGCACACGTTTTTGCTCATCAATAATGTGTACTGCGCTATCGTTATATGCCTTTTTGACTAATTTATCTAGTTTTTTGATAATGTTAACCAAATGTGGAACAACTTCTTCTAAATAGGCTAAAGGCCATTTTTCTAATGCTTCAGCAAGAATCGTATGATTAGTATAGCCCACCATATTACGTACAATCTCTACCGCTTCATCAAATTTGATCTGATGTTTTTCTGTTAGTAAGCGAATTAATTCAGGAATAACCATGGAAGGGTGAGTATCATTGATTTGCACGTAAGCATAATCAGCCAAATCATGCAAATTACTGCCACGCGCAATGGCTTCATCAATAAGTAATTGTGCCGCATTGGATACCATAAAATATTGCTGATAAATACGTAATAATTCTCCATTTTTATCTGAGTCATCCGGATAAAGAAATAAGGTCAAGTTCTCTTGAATATCAGTTTTATCAAATTCAATGCCTTTTTTAATCAAATGATAATTCACTGATTGAATATCAAATAAATTAAGGGAGTTTTTACTTTCTTTCTTGTAACCTAAAATATCAATGCGATCTAATTTTGAGGTTAACGTAAATTTTTTAAACGGCACTTCATAATGAATATCGGTGGGAATTAACCAAGAATTCTCTTCAATCCAATGGTTAGGTTCCGCATATTGTTCATTTTTCTTGAAGACCTGCTTAAATAAACCGCAGTGATAGTTTAATCCTACCCCTTCTGCATTTAGGCCAAGTGTAGCCATTGAATCAACAAAGCAAGACGCTAAGCGACCTAGCCCCCCATTCCCCAAAGAGGGTTCCGGTTCAATATCTTCGATATGACTTAATGACTTTCCTACCTGTGCCAGCTCATCTTTAATTTCTTGATAAATCCCAAGATTAATTAAGTTATTGGAAAGTAATTTACCAATCAAAAACTCTGCAGAAATGTAATAAACTTTCCGTTTTCCATTATTTTTAGGTTTATCTGCGGCAAGATGTTTAATGTAGTTTAGCAACTGAATATAAATTTCTTTATCGCTGAGCTGTTCTAATGATTTATTTGTCTCATTTTTCACATAGGTACTCAATTTCATCATGTCTTCTCCCTTATTTGCACGGTGATATAAGGTTGTCACCTGTCTTAAAAAGTCTTTTTTCGCTTGCGTTAAATCGCTTGGTTGCATACGCCATTCCCAATTTCCACCAATTGTTGAAGGCGTATTCATTCTTGAGCTAGCCGGTAACGCTAAAATATCCTGCATTGTGGCGATGGCAATATGACTAACCGTGGCAAAAAGCTGGCGAATCATTGCTTGGCAAATTGATTCATCATGACGGCGATGTGTATAACTGTTGATATATTGCTGTTGCTCTAGCGTTAGGCCGTTATACCATCCTTGCGTCACATCATTATCATGTGTCCCGGTATAAACAATGCTGTGAGGAATACAATAATGCGGACTATCTAAACTTTCACCGCTCACATCTTCAAAGCCAAACTGCAAAATCTTCATGCCGGGATAATTGCAATCTGTCAGTAATTTCCGGGCTTTATCATCAATATTTCCTAAATCTTCAGCAATAATTGGCAAATCGCCTAACTGCGCTTTAATTGCTTTAAATAAATCATATCCCGGACCGGGTTGCCAGCAACCATATTTGGCAATGTCCGCTTTGCCATCCACTTGCCAATAATCGGAGAAGCCCTTGAAATGGTCAATACGAAGAACATCATAAATCTTGAAGCTTTCTTCGATACGATGAATCCACCAAGCATAATGTTGTTTTTTGTGCGCCTCCCAATCATAAAGCGGATTGCCCCACAGTTGCCCCGTTGCACTAAATTGATCTGCCGGCACGCCGGCAACAAAACGAGGATTCCGCTCTGCATCTAATTGGAATAATTCCGGTTTGGTCCAGACTTCAACACTATCTGCAGCGACATAAATCGGCATATCACCAATAATCTGAATCCCTTTCCTATTGGCATAGGCTTTTAATGCCTTCCATTGTTGAAAGAAGAAATATTGCGTAACCTTAAAATACTGAATTTTTTCTTTCAGCATGGCTCGGTATTTCTCAAGTGCTTTTGGTTGGCGAGCAATGAGCTGTTTATCTTCCCATTTTTGCAGCGCTTTATTACCGAAATGTTCTTTAAATGCCATAAACTCGGCATAATCATCTAACCAAGTGCGGTTATTTTTTTCAAAGTTTTGAAAGTCTGAGCGGAAAGCGTCTTTGGTTAGGAAATTTTTGACGGCAATTTCAAGAATAGGACGGCGTGCATGAAAAATGCGTTCATAATCCACTTTAGTCAGATCCTCTCCAAAATTCACGGAAGCATAGTCTGATGTGTTTAATAATCCCGCTTGGGCCAATAAATCAAAATCAATAAAGTGTGTATTACCGGCAATCGCTGAGAATGATTGATACGGAGAATCGCCATAACTCGTTGTGGTCAGCGGAAGGATTTGCCAATAAGTTTGTTTGGTTTCCACCAAAAAATCCACGAAATCATACGCAGATTGACCAAAGCTCCCAATACCAAATGCGTTTGGAAGCGAAGTAATGTGCATTAAAACACCACTTGAACGTGTAAACATAGTCTCTCCTTTCAGAAGCAAAGTGTCTGCCGATTCTAAACGAAACTCATATTTATGCAACAACATTTACGTAAGAGTTACAACATTTCCGAAATATTGTGATAATTATCAAATTTATCCGTATAAGTAAGCTAATTTGTGTTATGCTATTCCGTATCAGAAAAGGGAATTAAAGAAACAATGAGTAAATACCGAAAAGTTTACAATGATATAAAAAACCAAATTAATCATGGTGTTTTAGCACCAAAGCAAGAATTACCGAGTGAAAGTGAACTCATGCAACACTATGGTTTTTCGAAAGATACGATTCGCAAAGCCCTTTCATTACTGGAAATGGATGGCTACATTCAGAAGCAACAAGGACGCAACTCCATTGTGCTTGAACACAATCTCTCCACCCCTCAAATCCTGTCTGAAATTAAAACCGTTGGTGAACTTAACCGCCCTTTAACCCATCAAGTCAAAACGACATTGACAAGTCTATATATCGTGCAAGGCGAAGAGACATTGATGCGGATCTTTAACGTCGATGATCAAATGGATTTTTACCGTATCGGCCGTGTGCGCGAAATTGACGGCGAGGCCGTGGAATACGAGGTTTCCTACTTTGATCGCCGTATCGTTTCTTTTATTAACCGAGAGATCGCAGAACAATCTATTTATCACTATTTAGAAAAGGAATTAGGTCTCAAAATCAGCCATTCCCAGCGAGAAATCGTTTTTCGCTATGCGAATGAAGAAGAAAAAAATACAATGGATCTCAATGAATATAATATGGTGGTTAACGTCGCCAGCACCACCTATTTATCCGATGGTCGCCCATTTCAGTATGGCAGCATTAGTTATCGTCCCGACAAAATTGCCTTTACTTCAATCGCCAAACGCCATGCATCCTAGTTTTTCATCATATCGTAAAGTGCGGTCGGCTTTTAAAATATGCTAAAAACTGACCGCACTTTGATCTGTTTCGCCCAAATGCCCAGTTTCCAAAAAATGCCCCGCCTCGAAAGCCAAACTAAGGCATAAAATACTACGCACGCTATGGCGCAAAACCTCAAACGCCCTCTAACATTTCTTGTGCATTCGCCAATACGGCATCCGTAATTTTGCTTCCGCCTAACAATTTTGCTAATGCCTTGACCCGTTGTTGAGGCGAAAGTGCGGTCATTTTTGTTTCCGTTTTTTGATCGACGGTCGATTTTTCAACGGAGAAATGATGTGTTCCATGGCAGGCGACTTGTGGCAAGTGGGTAACACAAATGACTTGGCATTTTTCGCTGAGTTTTCTTAATAATTTGCCGACTACATTTGCCGTGGCACCGCTAATACCGACATCAATTTCATCAAAAATCAATGTTGGGATGGCGGTTTGGTTAGATGCTTGTACCTGAATGGCTAAGGCAATGCGAGAAAGTTCACCGCCGGAAGCAATTTTGGCGAGCGGTTGAGCGCTTTGACCTAAGTTACTTTGTAGGGTAAAAATCGCATTATCTGCGCCATTTGCACTTATCTTGTCATAGTCACTATGCAATTCAATAAAAAATTCTGCGTGTTCCATGGCTAATTGTTTGATGGATTTGGTCACTTGCTGTGCGAGTTTTTGCGCACCCAATTGACGGCTTTGATGAAGTGCGGTCGCGGTAGCAAGCATTTTTTCATGAGCAGCTTGTTCTTGTTGAATGAGCATTTCTTCACTGCCGGAAAAATCTTCCAATTCATTCAATTCCGCTTTGAGACGACGGTGTAATGCCACTAACTCTTGTGGTTTTACATTGTGCTTGCGCGCTAATTGCACGGTTTGTCCTAGGCGTTGTTCAATGTCTGCCAATAACGTTGGATCTTGCTCAATATTGCTGCTTAACGATTGAATTTCATTGGTGGCTTCTTGCACTTGAATCAATGCTTCATTTAATAGATTTTGCACATCGGTATAACGATTATCTAACTCGCAGAGTTCACTTAAATGTTGCACAGCGCGATAAAGTAGTGAATCTGCGCTGACCGTTTCATTTTCGCTTAATAATTGCAAAACTGATTGGGAAAGCTGCGTTAATTCTTCACTATTGGAGAGACGAAGATGATCCGCTTCTAATTCCTCGTATTCATTTTCTTTTAAATTAAACTCATCCAGTTCACTCACTTGATATTGCAGAAGCTGTTTTCTCGCTTCGTTTTCCGCACATTTTTGTTGGAAGGTTTTGACTTGATGTTGCAAATTGCGCCATGTTTGATAATCAAGGCTCATTTGTTGTAAAAGTGCGGTATGTTGACAGAAATTATCGACTAACTGCAGTTGGTAGTCGTTTTTCAGTAAACGTTGTGATGCGTGTTGTCCATTAATTTGAATGAGATGTTGCCCGATCTCTTTTAATTGGGCGGCCGACACCGGAATGCCATTAATGAAGGCTTTAGAGCGTCCGTCATGATTAATAATGCGGCGTAAAATGCAGTCTTCAGGATTGTCAGGATCCTGCAATTCGTTTTCTTGCAGAAATTGGAAAGCCGGGTTGTTACTGTTTAGATGAAACGTCGCGCAAATATCCGCGCGTTCTTGACCTTCTCGTAACATGGAGGCTTCTGTTCGTTGTCCGAGACAAACACCTAGTGCATCAATGGCAATAGATTTTCCCGCACCGGTTTCCCCGGTGATGACGGACATTCCTTGTAATAATTCAATATTTAACTGACGAACGATAGCAAAATTATTAATGGTGAGTTGGGTCAACATAAGCAAATCCTCTTTACTGTATGTTTGTCAGTATATTACTGTTTTAATATACAGTAAAGAGGGTTTGTTAATCTTTAAGAAAAGTTACGTAACCAACCTAATTTGGAACTTAATACTTTGTAATAATTGTAGCTTTTAAGGTGCAGCAAACGGAGAGGATAGTCACACTTTTGAATGTGGATAATATCATCAGGCCCGAATTGGAGGGCAACTTGACTGTCGCAACCTAATTCTAATTGAGAGGTGTTGTATTCCGCAAAGCGAATAGAAATTTTGCTGTTCCCATCCACCACGAGCGGGCGTGAAGACAAGGTATGCGGAAACATCGGCACCAGTGCGATGGCATTTAATTGCGGGGTTAAAATCGGGCCACCGGCGGAAAGAGAATAGGCGGTTGAGCCGGTGGGCGTTGAAATGATTAAACCATCGGAACGTTGTGAAAACGCAAATTGGTCATTGATATGCACATGAAAATCAATCATATGCGCAATTTTTGCCGGGTGAATCACTGCCTCATTGACGGCAATACTACTGGCGATAATTTCGTTGTCGCGTTCCACGCAGGCTTTCAAGAGGAAGCGTTCTTCTACAAAAAACTCGCCGTTTTCCAAGCAGGCTTGTAATTGGGAATAGGCGTTTTTCGGGTCGATGTCGGTTAAAAAACCTAAATTGCCACGGTTGATGCCAATAAGCGGAATATGATATTCGGCTAAAATGCGGGCACGACCCAACATATTGCCATCTCCGCCAATAACAATCGCAAGCTGGGCGGATTGACCGATTTCCTCTAAGCTGGCTAAATGTTTTGGGGGAAGCTCAATTTTTTTACCGATATCTTGCTCAACCAACACGTGATAACCGCGTTCAATTAACCAAAAAAACAGGTTTTTATGCATTTGTAGGTTGATGTCATTTCTCGGTTTACCGACTAATGCAATGGTTTGAAACGAGGTATGCAACGTTTGCGGTTTTGCCGAATTTAACGTGTCCATATTGTTTTTACACTAACTTGAATTCAATGAATTGGGCACTATATTACAACAGAAAGCCTTTTACTCAAGTGGTAAATGCGGTATTTTTTGTTATAATCGCCCAACTTTTATTAATCGGAGAATGACAATGGCAGACGAGCAAAAACAAGAACAAAACGAAGAATTAGAACAAGATCTTCAATCGCAAGAAGTCGATGTTGAAGAACAAAATCAAGCCGAAGATCCTTTGGAAGAAGCTATCGCACGCGTACAAGAATTAGAGTCGCAATTAGCGGAAACCGCAAAAAAAGAACAAGATTTATTGTTGCGTACTCGTGCTGAAATCGACAATATTCGTCGTCGTACAGAACAAGATGTTGAAAAAGCGCATAAATTTGCGTTAGAAAAATTTGCCAAAGACATTTTAAACACCATTGATAACTTAGAACGTGCCCTAGCCACCCCGGCAAATATTGAAGATGAAAGCATTAAGGCTTTATTTGACGGCGTAGAATTAACCTTAAAAGAGCTATTGGCAACGGTTGCCCGTTTTGGCGTTGAGCCTGTAGGCGTTGTCGGTGAGGTTTTCAATCCGGATCTCCACCAAGCTATTTCTATGCAACCGATGGAAGGCTTTGAAACTAACCAAATCACCACCGTATTGCAAAAAGGCTACTTGCTTAACGGTCGCGTGATTCGCCCGGCAATGGTGATGGTCGCGGCGTAAGTCAGTCTAATCACTTCCTCCTTTTCCTGCTATCCTGTGGGGGTATTTTCCCCCATTAAGGATAGGCATAGATGATCTATCAACACAAAGAATAAAAAGGGATTGCAAGGTCTCGATAAACTCCTATAATACAATTGCTCATGAATTAACCTTTAAAGGATGATGCTAAAAAATATAAGCATCATCAATCGATTTTTGGCGGCAATAATATAGCGGATCTACCTGATTCCATACCGAACTCAGATGTGAAATGCCGTAATGCCGATGGTAGTGTGGGAATTTCCCATGTGAGAGTAGGTCACCGCCAAGCTTTATTAAATTGATATCACTTCTTTTAACCTTTTATGAAAAGGCATTGTAGTGCTGTCAGTTTAATATTAGGGCGCTGTAAATAGCCTATCTGGAAGGCATAAATAATTACTGATGCAATGAAAATTGCATTTGCGTAATAAGCCAAACTACAGGTATGTTCATTTAAACAGCAATCGTATATCACTCACGTTGGAAATTACTATGATATCGGCTGTGTCTAAACAGCTTAAGGATGAGCTAGTACCAATTATTGGTGACGTAAAGATTAAGAATCTCTTTGCAGGATATGGAATTTTTTATTCAGAAATGATGTTTGCTATCTACCAAAATGGTAGTTTATATCTTAGAGCGGAGGATGAATTAGCGCAGTACCTTGAATCTTTGGGGGCTGCGGCATATTCAAGAAATCCAGACTGCTCGGATGTTTTAGTCTTATATCATTATTATCAATTACCTCTGGCTGTTCAAAAAGATAAAGCACGATTAGGTCATCTAATTAGCCTTTCTTTGAAGCAAATTCAAACGAAAAAGTTGACTGAAGCGCTTACTAAAAAGTCAAGGATCAAAGAGCTTGCTAATCTCTCTATCAAACACGAAAGATTACTGGCTAAAATCAATGTTTACACTGTGGATGAATTTAGATCATTAGGTGCAACCAATAGTTATGTTAGGTTAAAAAAACTTGGCATCCCTATTAACATTGACATGCTTTGGCGTTTTGCGGCGGCATTAAAAAATAAGCATGTGCATTTATTAACAGAGAAGGAAAAACATACCCTCTTTGTCAGAGTAAATGAGTTGCTTGAAGCAAATGGCTTACGCAAAATTAAGCGCTAACGATCAATGAGTTTTATTGTGATAAGCTAATGCTTGTATCAGAAAAGAAAAGAGTTGATGTGTTCAACTCTTTTTTCTATCTAATATAACGGAATTTAGCAAACAAAAGGTTTCTGAGAAAATATTTTGCTATAGAGAATAAAGTTTTGTAAAATGCGCGCTTAATTAACCGGATTCAATGTAGAACTGTTTGGTTCGCCAAGCAGCATTTTCATAGTTTAACTAATAGAGGAATATCATTATTAAAACCGTAAAAAAAGCACCCGCAGTAAATCGCCCGAATCGTATTAATGACGAAATTAGAGTAAAAGAAGTCCGCTTGATTGATCAGGACGGCGAACAAGTTGGGGTTGTTGCGATTCAACAAGCATTAGAAATGGCGGAAGCCGCAGCTTTAGATCTTGTAGAAATCAGTCCAAATGCGGAACCTCCTGTGTGTCGCATTATGAACTACGGTAAATTCCTCTACGAAAAGAGCAAAACAGCCAAAGAACAGAAGAAAAAACAAAAAGTGGTGCAAGTGAAGGAAATTAAATTCCGTCCTGGCACAGATGAAGGTGACTACCAAGTTAAGTTACGTAGCCTAATCCGCTTTTTGGAAGATGGCGATAAAGCCAAGATTACTGTCCGTTTCCGCGGTCGTGAAATGGCTCACCAAGACATCGGTTTTGATGTATTGGAGCGTGTGAAAAATGATTTAGCCGATATTTCTGTGGTTGAATCTGCGCCAGGGAAATTAGAAGGTCGTCAAGCAGTTATGGTATTGGCACCTAAGAAGAAATAGTTTTTGTTCAGATTTCATCTGAATAACGGAATTTTCACTTCGGTGAAGATACAACGGTACATTGGGCACACTACGCAGCCTAATGACGTTTGAAAAGGGCAATTTTAGATTGTCTTGATTGGAAATAATCAGTGCCTACAAGTAATCGCCTTAAAACGGTTCGCCTGATTATGTTGTTTAAACTTAAAAATGCGGAGTTATTTAACAATGCCTAAAATTAAAACAGTACGCGGTGCTGCTAAGCGTTTCAAAAAAACTGCTTCTGGTGGTTTCAAGCGTAAACAATCTCACTTACGTCATATTTTGACTAAGAAAACAACAAAACGTAAACGTCACCTACGCCATAAATCTATGGTTGCTAAGTCCGACTTAGTATTAGTAGTCGCGTGCTTGCCATACGCATAAGCACAAACGTACGTCAGTTCATTTTAGTTAAAATATTACATAGGAGATTAAATAATGGCTCGTGTAAAACGTGGTGTTATTGCAAGAGCACGCCATAAGAAAGTTCTTAAGGCTGCTAAAGGTTATTATGGTGCACGTTCACGCGTGTATCGCGTTGCTTTCCAAGCGGTGATCAAAGCTGGTCAATACGCATATCGTGACCGCCGTCAACGTAAACGTCAATTCCGTCAATTATGGATTGCACGTATCAACGCAGCGGCTCGTCAAAATGGTTTATCTTACAGCAAATTCATCAACGGCTTGAAAAAAGCGTCTGTTGAAATCGACCGTAAGATCCTTGCCGATATCGCCGTATTCGACAAAGTGGCATTTGCTGCATTAGTTGAAAAAGCAAAATCTGCACTTTAATTCGTTAAAGTTTAGATAAAAATTAGGACGCTCTCGAGCGTCCTTTTTCATTTAATGCGCACTAATAGCAATCAATATCGTAAAAATACGTCAGCACAGGTCAATAAGAGACAAAAACACAACCTCACACTTAACCAAGCATGAGGTTATATTTTAACCATAAAGGCTTACTTCGCAATACGTTTATATTTCATGCGATGTGGTTGAAGCGCATCAGCTCCAAAGGTTTTCTTCTTCCATTCTTCATAATCGGAGAAGTTGCCTTCATAAAAGGTTACCTTGCCTTCATCGCCGTAGTCTAGAATATGGGTCGCGATACGGTCTAAGAACCAGCGGTCATGGGAAATGACCATAGCACAGCCCGGGAATTCTAAAATCGCATTTTCCAATGCGCGTAAGGTTTCCACATCAAGGTCGTTGGTCGGTTCGTCCAGTAATAATACGTTACCGCCGGCTTGTAACAATTTTGCTAGATGCAAACGGCCGCGTTCACCACCGGAAAGTTCACCCACGCGTTTTTGCTGATCCACGCCTTTGAAGTTGAAGCGTCCTACATAAGCACGGCTTGGAATTTCAAAGTTGCCGATAGTTAAAATATCTTGTCCGTTAGAAACTTCTTCCCACACGGTTTTTTTGTCGTCCATGGCATCACGGAATTGATCTACGGAAGCCAACACGACCGTTTCACCTAAGGTGATGGAACCCGAATCCGGCTGTTCTTTACCTGAAAGCATGCGGAATAAAGTCGATTTACCCGCGCCGTTTGCCCCGATAATCCCAACGATAGCGCCTTTCGGAATGCTGAAAGACAAATCATCGATTAAAGTGCGGTCGCCGTAAGATTTACTTAAATGTTGCACTTCAATGACTTTATCGCCTAAGCGTGGGCCAGGTGGAATAAAGAGTTCGTTGGTTTCGTTACGTTTTTGATATTCACCGGAATTAAGTTCCTCAAAACGCGCCATACGCGCTTTGCTTTTCGCTTGACGACCTTTTGGATTTTGGCGTACCCATTCCAATTCTTTCTCAATGGATTTTTGGCGGGCAGATTCTTGCGCTTGTTCTTGCGCCAAGCGTTTTTCTTTTTGTTCTAACCAAGAAGAGTAGTTGCCTTCCCAAGGAATACCTTCACCACGGTCAAGCTCCAAGATCCAACCGGCAACGTTATCTAAGAAGTAACGGTCGTGAGTAATTGCCACAACGGTGCCCTCGTAGTCATGCAAGAAGCGCTCTAACCATGCAACGGATTCTGCATCCAAGTGGTTGGTCGGTTCGTCTAATAACAACATATCCGGTTTTTCGAGCAATAAACGGCAAAGTGCTACACGACGGCGTTCCCCCCCGGATAAATGTTCGATTTTGGCATCCCAATCCGGTAAACGTAACGCATCGGCGGCGCGTTCTAATTGGTTATCTAAATTATGCCCGTCGTGCGCTTGAATGATGGCTTCCAACTCTGCTTGCTCCGCGGCAAGTTTGTCGAAATCTGCATCAGGATCGGCATATAAGGCATAAACTTCATCTAAACGCGTTAACGCACGCTTAACGTCACCCACCGCTTCTTCAATGGCTTCACGCACCGTTTGTTGCGGTTCCAGTTTGGGTTCTTGAGGAAGATAGCCGATTTTAATGCCGGGTTGTGGACGCGCTTCCCCTTCGATTTCTTTATCAATGCCCGCCATAATGCGAAGCAACGTGGATTTACCTGCGCCGTTTAAGCCGAGCACACCAATTTTGGCTCCTGGGAAAAAGCTTAGGGAAATATCTTTTAGAATATGACGTTTCGGCGGAACCACTTTGCCTACTCGGTGCATCGTGTAAACGAATTGTGTTGACATAATTTTTCTCTGGTTAAGGGAAAAGTGCGGTCATTTTTATCGATGTTTTGACATACGGAATGACCCTAAAGAAACAATAAATCACAAAGATTATTGCCATAATTCAGGTGGCTCATTCTACTTGATGTTTGCTGTTGTGCCAATTTCCATTCATGTTTTAGTCGTATTTTTGGCACAAAAAAAACCTCTCCGAAGAGAGGTAGGAAAGTTGTTTAGCTATTATGATTATTTTATTTAGGAACTTTATGAATATCAAGCAATCACTTGATGGTGAAAGATGTTATCGATTTTTCAATAAGAAGCAAAATGCAAAATTAGGTTTGTTTGATATAAATCACAAAAAATAGGTAATTTTTCCATGATAGATGCTTTTTTAACCGTACTGTGGTGCCTTTTTATTTGTGATAAAATAGAAAAATCCAATCTACCGAGAAGGTGAACCTGTGAAAAAAATAAGTTTATTTTTGATAACCTTACTTTGTGCTCAAACACTTTTTGCCCACCCCCATGCGTTTATTGACATGAAAACCAAAGTATTAGTGGAAAAGCAACAATTAGTCGGTTTTTCAATGCAATGGATTTTGGATGAACCCAGTTCGGCTGCTGTGTTATATGATGTAAAACAAGCAAAAGGTGACAAGAAAGCCTTGCAGAAATTAATTGATGAGGTTATCGGCAATGTGGTCAATGAGCATTACTTTAGCTATTTATTTGATAAACAAGGCAATAAAGTAAAATACAGCGCAAAACCTCAAAATTACGGCATGAAGACCAGTGGGGCACAGGTGTTGTATTATTTTGATTTTATGTTGTCAAAACCGCAGCTTTTGCAGGATAACGAATTTACATTAAGTACTTACGATCCGACTTATTATGTTTCTATGTATTACGATCAGCCTTTTCATTCCGCTGTTGATTTTTCTCAATTACCGGAAAATTGCCATGGCGAAGTGTTGGAGCCTAATATCAATGAAAAACTTAAAGCTTACGCCTCCTCGTTAGATCAGTCTCAACGCAACGAAGATGACACCCTTGGCGCACAGTTTGCGCAAAAAGTGCGGTTAATTTGTCGCTAGTTTCTTGTCATTCGGCGATAGAAAATCAAACATAACCCGATTGACACCCAATTTTAATGGGGAATCTCAGCTTGATGAAATCGGCTATCGATAAATCAATGTAAAAATTGCGTGATTCCCCTGCTCTCTGCTCTCCTCTAGTTAGCTCATTCCTCGTGCAGTGTGCATCTTGATGCACGAATCCATGCACAGAAATCGCGGATTTACACGTCGGAGTATTAAAATAGGATCTGTTTTTATCCGGAAAGGTCAGTATAATTAGGCTCTTTTTCTTTCACGCTTAATGAAGTCAATGAAATGCCAATAAACTTTACCCAAATTATTAAAGACAGCTTTCATTTCATGCAAAATGAAAAGCGAATTATCCTTCTCTTATCTATGTTCTACTTTTTTGTCGACATTATCATGGTATGGCTACAGTTTGTCATGTTGCCCAATGAAATTGTTATGTCTTTGTCAAACAATCAAATTGCCTCCACGATGTCAGAAGAACAAGGCATCGATTTGGTGACATTCTTTTTTCTTAAACAGTTTATTTATATTTTTATCAGTGCATGGTGTTTAGTCACCATTCATCAAATTAGCTTGCGTCAATTCAACACGATTTGGCAGAGTTTCTCCTCAACATTAAAACGGATTTTGGGCGCTATTTTGCTGAGTTTCCTGATTTTTATCCCGATCCTTATTGGGCTAACAGAAGCCATGATTGCTATTCAGCAAAACGTACAGCCTTCCATTATTTCATTATTTGCGATGGTTATCGGCATTGGGCTCTATATTCGTTTTTGCTTAGCGCCGGTACATTATTTGCTAACAAACGACAGCATAAGCCATTCCGCTAAAATTACGTGGCGTGCTGCGATGGGGCGTGTGTCTGTATTATTTATCTTCTGCTTGCTGATTTATGTGCTGATCCCATTCGTGGAAAATTTTCTCACCGCCTTTTCAAGCAATGCCATTATGGCACTCATTAGCGGTATCCTGGTTGCGCTAATCAATGTATTTGCATTGGTTGTCACATACCGTTTTTATACGTTATTTATATCAAAGGCATAACATCAATATGAAACAATTACTTGAATTTATTCCCTTAATTCTCTTTTTTGCCGTCTATAAATTAGTTGGAATTCGTGAAGCGGCAATCACCTTGGTGATCGCGACTATCATGCAATTCATTATTTTAAAAGTGAAATACGGCAAAATTGAAACACAACAAAAAGTTGTTGCAGGTGCAGTCATTTTCTTTGGCTCGTTAACCGCCTATTTTAACGATCTTGAGTTTTTAAAATGGAAAGTGACGATTATTTATGCGCTCTTTGCATTGGTTTTACTTGTCGCTCAATTTGGTTTTAAAAAACTGTTGATTAAACAACTTCTTGGTAAAGAAATCACCTTACCTGAGCCGGTGTGGAAGAACCTCAACTTAGGATGGAGCGGCTTTTTTATTTTATGTATGTTGCTTAACATTTATATCAGCCGATATTTATCGGACGACATTTGGGTCGATTTCAAGTCCTTCGGCATTATCGGCATGACGTTTGTCGCCACGATCATTACAGGTCTTTATATTTATCGCTATTTACCTCAAACACAACAAGAAAAAAACAAGGAATAATCGATGTCAGCTCAACTCACTGATAGTAAAACCGGACAACAATCTCACGGCACGCTTCTGCTCAGAACCTTAGCGATGCCCTCAAACACCAACGCCAACGGCGATATTTTCGGTGGCTGGATCATGTCTCAAATGGACATTGGCGGCGCCATTTTAGCAAAAGAAATCGCTCACGGACGCGTTGTGACTGTTGCCGTTGAAAGCATGAATTTCATTCAGCCGGTTTCTGTTGGAGATGTAGTTTGTTGCTATGGACAATGTTTACACGTTGGACGTAGCTCAATTAAAATTAAAGTGGAAGTGTGGGTTAAAAAAGTGGCAAGCGAACCTATTGGTGAACGCTATTGCGTGACAGAAGCACAATTTACGTTTGTTGCTGTCGATCAGGAAGGTAAACCTCGTGCTATTCCACGCGAAAATAATCACGAATTAGATGCCGCTTTGGCACACATGAAAACGCCATAAACTAACAAGAGGACTCAAAATGTACTACGTTATTTTTGCTCAAGACAAACCGAACACGTTGGCTCAACGCTTGGCCGTGCGTGAACAACACCTTGCTCGTTTGAAACAACTCCAAGCCGAAGATCGTTTATTAACCGCAGGCCCAAACCCGGCAATTGATGATGAAAATCCGGGTGAGGCCGGTTTCACCGGTTCGACCGTCATTGCCCAGTTTGAGAGCTTGCAAGCCGCCAAAGACTGGGCAGCTCAAGATCCTTATGTCGAAGCCGGCGTGTATGGTGATGTCATCATTAAGCCGTTTAAAAAAGTATTTTGATCTTCCCAACTATCAGGCAAATCACCAATCCACTGATTTGCCTGAAATCCCTGTTCATTATTTCTACTCTCCCCTATTTCCACCCTTCCCGATCGAAATGCTTTAAAACCTAACTCGTTTTTCCTTGATTTTGCGACTAAGATCCCAAAAGTGCGGTCGTTTTCTCGTGCATTTTTTCGATTTTCGGCAAAGTACGCCCGTTGATTAATTCAACGTGTATTTAACTTTAGTCTGAAAAGGAATCACTATGAAAGTAATGAAACATCTTTTGGCTTCTCTGTTCGTGTTAGGAACGGTGTTTACCGGCACTGCCATGGCAGCAGAAAAGGCGGCAGAACCTACAGCGCAAACAGAGCAACCCGTCGCAACGGCCGCTGTTAGCCAGAAAGTCAACATCAACACGGCCTCTGCTACCGAAATTCAAAAAGCACTTGTGGGTATTGGCGCGAAAAAAGCGGAAGCCGTTGTGCAATACCGTGAAAAACACGGGGCGTTTAGTGCTGTCGAGCAATTATTGGAAGTGCAAGGCATCGGCAAAGCCACACTCGAAAAAAATCGCGATCGCATCACACTTTAATCGCTCTACTCTAACATTGTTTTTATGTAAGACGAGGCAATGCGCCTCGTCTTTTTTATTGGGTGCGTTATAATACGAGGCATTTTTCAACCGCACTTAACAGAATAAGTAAGAGGACAATATGAAACAAAAAATTGTTTTAGCCACTGGCAATCAGGGTAAAGTCAGAGAAATGGCGGATGTGTTAGCCGATTTCGGTTTTGAGGTTATCGCCCAAACCGACTTAGGCATCGACAGCCCAGAAGAAACCGGCTTGACCTTCGTAGAAAACGCCATTTTAAAAGCCCGTTATGCGGCGGAAAAATCCGGTTTACCAGCGATTGCAGACGATTCCGGCTTAGTGGTTGACGCATTAAACGGCGCACCCGGCTTATATTCCGCTCGTTATGCTGGGGTAGATGGCGAGCAAGCTGATGCGAAAAATCGTGAAAAATTGTTAGCGGAATTAGCGAATGTACCCACCGAACAACGCAGTGCGCAATTTGTTAGCACCATTGTCTTGTTACAACACCCAAGCGATCCGTCTCCGATTATTGCGCAAGGCGCATGTCACGGTGTCATTACTTTTAAAGAAAAAGGCGACAATGGCTTTGGTTATGACTCACTCTTTTTCAGCCCGGAGACAGGTTGCACCTTTGCCGAACTGGAAACTGCCGAGAAAAAGAAAATTTCCCACCGTGCCCGTGCATTAGCGGTGCTTAAAGCCAAATTGGGCACCTAAAGTGCGGTCAGTTTTCATAACGAATTTAAAGGGAAAAAGATGATTATTACCACCACACCTCACATTGAAGGCAAGCAAATTGTCGAATATAAACAACTGGTATTCGGCGAAGTCGTTGCCGGTTCAAATTTTATCCGCGACTTTTTTGCCGGCATTACCGACATTATCGGTGGGCGTTCCGGCATGTATGAATCGCGCATTACCAAATCGCGCAAAGAAGCATTAGATGAAATGCAAAAAAACGCTCAAGCATTAGGCGCTAATGCCGTTGTGGGCGTAGAAGTCAATTACACCACCATCACCTCAGATGCCAAAAGCATGTTTATGATTGTGGCAAGCGGTACCGCGGTGGTCGTTCGCTAATGATAACACCGCCGTTAAATCCGTTGCGGTTACCACCGCTGAGTTTATACATTCACATTCCTTGGTGTGTGCAGAAATGTCCCTACTGCGATTTTAATTCGCATGCGCAAAAAGGCGCCATTCCTGAACAAGATTATGTGCATCATTTACTGGCTGATTTAACTGCGGATTTATCGCGTTATCAGGAAAGCCTGCAACAACGTCCGCTACATTCAATTTTTATCGGTGGCGGTACACCGAGCCTGTTTAGCGCAGAAAATATTGCCTATTTATTACATCAAATCGAACAGCACATTCCTTTTGATCCCAACATTGAAATTACCCTCGAAGCCAATCCTGGCACGGCTGAAGCTGAGCGTTTTTTAGGTTATGCACAAGCCGGCATCAATCGGATTTCTATGGGCATTCAAAGTTTTTCCGATGAAAAATTGCAAAAGCTAGGGCGCATTCATAATGCCGCCGAGGCAAAAAGTGCGGTAGGTTTCGCACGCGTTTCTTCTCTGCGCAGTTTTAATTTGGATTTAATGCACGGTTTACCTAACCAAACCTTAAACGAAGCCTTAGCGGATTTGCATCAAGCCATTGAACTGGCACCGCCGCATTTGTCTTGGTATCAGCTCACCATCGAGCCGAATACGATGTTTGCTTATCGTCCGCCGAAACTGCCTGATGACGATGAATTGTGGGATATTTTCGAACAAGGGCATCAATTATTAACGGCTGCCGGCTATCAACAATATGAAACTTCAGCCTATGCCAAACCAGGCTTTCAGTGCCAACACAACCTAAATTATTGGCGCTTCGGCGATTATCTTGCCATTGGTTGCGGTGCACACGGCAAACTCAGTTTTCCAAGCGGAAAAATTTTGCGTTACAGCAAAACCAAACACCCAAAAGGCTATATGCGTGGCGAATATTTGTATGAAGAACGGGACGTCAGCACCGAAGATCGCCCTTTTGAATTCTTTATGAATCGTTTTCGCTTATTGGAAGCCGTACCAAAAAACGAATTTGAACAATTCACCGGCTTGCCATTAAGTGTGGTAGATAAGACGATGGCTTGGGCGCTGGATCAAAAATTCATCACTGAAACCGACCGCACTTGGCAAGTCACCGAGCACGGAAAACTGTTTTTAAACGAGTTATTAGAAGCCTTTTTGCCCGAATAACGCATCTCTACTTGTTTATGCCAAGGAAACTGATTAAAGTAAACGCAATCGTTTACGCGATTTAACTGCGTAATTTTGTGATGTAAGGAGAAAAAATGAATCAACTTGAAATGAAAAAAATCGCCGCGCAAGCGGCTTTGCAATTTGTAAAGCCGGATATGATCGTGGGCGTGGGGAGCGGTTCGACCGTGAATTGCTTTATCGAAGCCTTGGGAACGCTAAAAGATCAAATTAAAGGCGCTGTAGCAGCATCGAAAAATTCAGAAGAACTCCTCCGCCAGCAAGGTATTGAAGTTTTCAGTACGAATGACGTTTCCAGTTTAGATATTTATGTGGATGGCGCGGATGAAATCAATCCACAAAAAATGATGATCAAAGGCGGCGGCGCGGCATTAACCCGTGAAAAAATTGTGGCTGCACTTGCAAAAAATTTCATCTGCATCGTGGATAGCAGCAAACAAGTGGATGTGTTAGGCTCAACTTTCCCGTTACCGATTGAAGTT
This sequence comes from uncultured Aggregatibacter sp., assembly GCF_938046485.1. Taxonomy (NCBI): domain Bacteria; kingdom Pseudomonadati; phylum Pseudomonadota; class Gammaproteobacteria; order Pasteurellales; family Pasteurellaceae; genus Aggregatibacter; species uncultured Aggregatibacter sp. The sequence continues at coordinate 29,078 of NZ_CALIWN010000031.1, forward strand.
ATCCCCATGGCGCGTTCACAAGTGGCTCGTAAATTAGTCACACTTGGCGGCGCACCGGAATATCGCGAAGGTGTCGTGACCGATAACGGCAACATCATTTTAGACGTACATAATTTTGCTATTATGAATCCGGTGGAAATGGAAAAAGAATTAAATAACATTGCAGGTGTCGTGACTAACGGCGTATTCGCTTTACGCCCGGCAAACACGGTAATTGTCGGCACACCGGACGGCGCAAAAATCATTTAAAAATAATCGGAGAAAAATATGACATCAAAAGTTTCATTAGATAAAAATAAAATCAAATTTGTGTTGTTGGAAGGTGTTCACCAAAGCGCATTAGACACCTTGCACGCCGCAGGTTACACCAACATTGATTACTACAAAAAAGCGTTGGACGGTGATGAACTCAAAGAAGCCATCAAAGATGCCCACTTTATTGGCTTACGTTCGCGCACCCATTTAACCGAAGAAATAATCGCAGCCGCACCGAAATTGATCGCTATCGGTTGTTTCTGTATCGGTACCAACCAAGTGGATTTAAATGCGGCGAAAGTACGCGGCATTCCGGTCTTTAATGCGCCGTTCTCTAACACGCGTTCTGTAGCAGAATTAGTCTTGGGTGAAATCTTATTATTAATGCGTAACATTCCGCAAGCCAATGCCGATGTGCACCGTGGTTTATGGAATAAATCGGCGGTGGGTTCACACGAAGTGCGTGGCAAAAAATTAGGGATCGTAGGCTACGGTCATATCGGTTCACAACTGAGTATTATTGCTGAATCCTTGGGGATGGATGTCCATTTCTACGACATTGAAAACAAACTGCCTCTTGGCAACGCCAAACAAGTGCGTAGCTTGGAAGAATTGCTCGGTTCTTGCGATGTCATTTCCCTGCACGTTCCTGAATTGCCATCTACCCGCAATTTAATCAGCGCAGAACGTATTGCCCAATTAAAACAAGATGCTATTTTGATTAACGCAGCGCGCGGTACTGTCGTGGACATTGATGCATTAGCCAAAGCATTAGAAGAAGGTAAAATACGCGGTGCGGCAATCGACGTATTCCCGAAAGAACCGGCATCCATTAACGAAGAATTTATTTCCCCATTACGCAAATTCGATAATGTGATCTTAACGCCGCACATCGGTGGTTCTACCGCTGAAGCACAAGAAAATATTGGATTTGAAGTCGCCGGTAAATTTGTGAAATATTCCGACAATGGCTCAACCTTATCTTCCGTTAACTTCCCGGAAGTGTCTCTACCGGAACACGAAGGCTCCAAACGCTTGTTGCACATTCACGAAAACCGCCCGGGTATCTTGACTAAAATCAACCAAATTTTCGTTGAGGCCAATCTCAATATCGCTGCGCAATATTTACAGACCGATCCGAAAATCGGCTATGTGGTAATTGATGTGGAAACCGACGATTCCGCACCATTGCTCGATAAATTACGTCATATTGATGGCACAATTCGCACGCGGATCTTGTTTTAACGAAAAAATAACAATCCGCTCATAAAACGTGCGGTTTTTAGGCTCCCCTATAAGGGCCTATACTTCACAAGCCCCTCAAGGGGCTTGTGAAAACCGGTCACCGTGTTTATTTTCATATCACTATTTTAGTGAATCGTAGCGTGCAACTTGTTGCACGAAATCATGAATGCCCGAAAGCGTTAAATAACGTTCCGTGCGTAATTTGGTCGTGCATCAAGATGCACGCTACGAACGAAATCACGAATTACACATCGAGGTTAATGTTAATCATTTGTGCAATAAAAGCCTTTCATCTGAAAGGCTTTTATATTAAGAAAAACAAATAAAGTCGGTTGGCTTATGCGTTATTCCGACTCTATCGCATTCAGCGGAAAGTTTGGAGGCAGTTGTGGACTGGCCTCATCCTCCCCCATAGGATCGATTTCCGGTTGCGTTTTAAACGCTTCCGGTGAAACATTTCCTTTTTCCTTACCCAATAATTGGGGCTGCAATTTGACGAAGTTACTCTGTGGTGACAACCAAATATTGATCAGCATTTGGCTGAATTCCGGTTCAAACTCATGATCTAAAATGGAATCATTCAAAATAAAATACCCTTTATCGGGTAGCGCAATATAACGCAATATCGCATTTGGAGAGAAGTCCGGGAAAATAGCCTGCATGTCTTTTAGCCACAAATCCGTTTTAGCTTTATCCGCTTTCAGAAATTCCATTTCTTTAATCAAGCTAATCGCAAAATTTTTTCCTTCAACGGGCTTTTCATATTTAAAAGAAAGCATCACCGGCAACTGGTTTTCTTTATATTCGCCATTTTCTGTTGCTAAATCAATGGAATACACTAAAAATGGGCCCCAGTTATAATCAGCATTTCCCACGTTCACCCAATGGGCAGAAAGTGCGGTCGGTATTAAACCTAAAATAAACAGCAGCGATTTTAATTTCATAAACAATCCGTCATAAAAATTTATGTGGGCGATTATAACAAAAAAGACGGGAAATTGATCCCGTCTTCTTTACTCATGGCTTAATTTAACGCATCACGTTATTTTAAGCTGCCCACCATATCTTCCGGACGCACCCATTTGTCGAAGTCTTCCGCAGAAACTAAGCCAAGATTAATGGCTTCTTCGCGTAAGGTGGTACCGTTTTTGTGTGCAGTTTTCGCAATTTTCGCCGCATTTTCATAACCGATATGGGTATTAAGTGCGGTGACCAACATCAACGAATTTTCAAGTTGTTGTTTAATGCGAGGGTAGTTCGGTTCAATACCGGTTGCGCAGTGTTCATCGAAAGAAACACAGGCATCTGCCAACAATTGAGCGGATTGTAAGAAGTTCGCAATCATTACCGGATTGAATACGTTCAATTGGAAGTGACCTTGAGATCCGACGAACGCGATAGTGGTGTCGTTACCAAACACTTGTGCACACACCATAGTCATGGCTTCACATTGGGTTGGGTTAACTTTACCCGGCATGATGGAAGAACCCGGTTCATTTTCCGGAATTAAGATTTCACCGATACCGGAGCGTGGACCGGATGCCAATAAACGAATGTCGTTAGCAATTTTGAACAAGCTCATAGCAAGTTGACGTAATGCACCGTGAGTTTCCACGATAGCATCATGTGCTGCCAACGCTTCAAATTTGTTTTCTGCGGTAATGAACGGAAGACCGGTGAATTTAGCAATGTATTCTGCTACTTTCACATCATAGCCTTTCGGTGTATTCAAACCGGTACCCACAGCCGTGCCGCCAAGGGCTAATTGGCGTAAGTGCGGTAGGGTATTTTTCAATGCAAGTAAACCGAAGTGTAATTGCGCCGCATAGGCAGAGAATTCTTGACCTAATGTTAATGGGGTTGCATCCATTAAGTGCGTACGGCCGATTTTCACCACATCTTTAAAGGCTTCAGATTTTGCTGCAAAAGTTTTTTGTAAACGTTCTACGGCAGGGATAGTGGTTTCGACCACTTTTTTGTATGCGGCAATGTGCATTGCGGTTGGGAAGGTATCGTTGGAAGATTGGGATTTGTTCACATCATCATTCGGGTGAATAATGGATTTTTCGCCCAATTTGCCACCGTGTAAAACGTGAGCACGGTTTGCCACCACTTCGTTCACGTTCATGTTGGATTGCGTACCGGAACCGGTTTGCCAAATCACCAACGGGAATTGATCGTCTAATTTATTTGCTAAAATTTCATCGCAAGCTTGTGCGATTAAATCACGTTTTTCAGCAGGCAACACGCCTAAATCATGGTTGGCAAATGCCGCCGCTTTTTTCAAATAACCAAAGGCTTCGATGACTTCATGTGGCATAGATGCCGCAGGACCGATTTTGAAATTGTTGCGGGAACGTTCGGTTTGAGCCGCCCAGTATTTGTCTGCCGGAACTTGAACTTCACCCATGGTGTCTTTTTCAATACGAAATGCCATTGTAATTACCTCTTATTGATTATTAATGAAAAGTCAGCCAGATTTTAACACCGCCTGACTCATCTATGAACTGAAATTACAAACAGAAAATCGGTTTTGTGACTTAGATCATAAAGTGCGGTGAGTTTGTAAAACGTTTTGAAAATTAACATTTTCTATTTAAGCTGATTTCCGCTAAAATCTCAGCTTGCATCTCTCTTGAGGTATGTTTTTATGGCGCAATCAGCACAATTTTATTTACTCCATGACATGGCGTCCCCAAATGGGCTGTCTGCTCAAGAACAGTTGGCGTGCAATCTTGCCGCGGCGGCATGGCGTTTGGGGAAACGGGTGCTCATTAGCTGTGAAACACAGGAACAGGCATTGCTATTAGATGAAGCCTTATGGCAGCGAGATCCTGATGAATTTGTCCCGCATAATCTCTTTGGTGAAATAACAACCTACGCAACACCCATTGAAATTAGCTGGTCATCAAAGCGTAACGCTCAACGAAGAGATTTACTGATTAATTTGCAACAAGTACTGCCTGAATTTTTTGGCACCTTTAATCAAATTATTGATTTTGTGCCCGCAGAAGAACAAGCCAAAAAACTTGCTCGGGAGCGTTATAAATTCTTGCGAACCCAAGGTTGGCAGCTTTCGACAGAAAACGCTGCCTAATCTTGACTCATTATTTTATATGGAGCCTAAAACATGAAAAAATCAATTCTCGCTTTATTTATTGCCTGCTCAACGTTCTTATTCACCGCCTGTGATGATCCTAAGCCACAGGTCGTACAGGAAGAAACCAAAGCCTCAGAACCTGCCGAACCAACAAAAGAAATGCCGGCACAAAGCCCTGAAGCAACATCTCCTATCGCAACAGAAACCGCACCTGCCACTACCACAGCAATGCCGGCACAGCCTAATACAAATATGGCTGAACCTGCACCACAAGAAAATGCAACAGCAGCAGCCCCTGCGACAACAGAAGAGCCTGCGCCAGCGAATGCGGCAGCACAAGCTACCCAACCGGCACAACCTAAAAATGCGACTGCCGCACCGGTAATCGTTAAACCAACGAACAAACAAGCCGCACACAAACAAGAATTAGCACGTGTATTAAGCATGTTAGAAAAACAATACACGCAAGTTCGCTGTGTAAACGACATTAAAGATGACAGCGGAAAGATTAAAATGGATTCCTATTGCCGCCAAGAAGAAGAACGTCTGATTCGAGAAATGCAACGCGTAAAACGCGAATTGGCAAAATAAAAGATTGCCGGCATTAATCTATAGCACAAACCTCATCTTAAAAGATGGGGTTTTGTTGCAAAAATACCTAAAGATCCGACCGCACTTTCAGAAATAAAATGCAACCGAACGACATCACTTTTTACCAGCGCTTCGAAGCCGATATTCTCTCCGGGCGCAAAACCATCACTATTCGGGACAAATCCGAAAGTCATTTTAAAGCGGGCAATATTTTGCGAGTGGGTCGATTTGAAGATAATCAATATTTCTGCACTATTGAAGTGTTAAGTGTTTCACCGATTACCCTTGATAAACTGACGGAACAACATGCGAAGCAGGAGAATATGGGATTGGATGAATTGAAAGAAGTGATTCGGGAGATTTATCCGAGAGAAAATTACTTTTATGTAATTAAATTTACAAAAAATATATAAAGGAGAATGGTGTAATGATTATTGTGAATTCATCTAACCTCAGTTATCTTCTTCAAGACGCTGAGAAACTGGTTTCTGAGCTTGAGGGAATTTCTGTTTTTAAAAACATAAAAAAGTCAAAGTTTTATTTATGGTTAAAAGAGGTAAAAAATAGAAAAAATCAAGATGCTAAACAATTGATTCCAATTTTCTCAAAACTATATCATTACAATAGAATATTGGAATTTGTTAGAGATAATATTATATCTATAAAAGAAGATACCATCTCTCATTTAATTTCGGGTCCTTATAATATATTAGATGATAGTCATCAATCAGAAAATTATTTTTTTGAAATAGATATGGCCAGTCGTTTTCCTGATGGATGTAGTAAGAATCTTCTTTCCCCTACTGACATTGTTATTAATGATAACCTTTTTATTGAATGTAAAAAACTTCATTCATATAAGAAATTTGAAAAAAATATAAAAGATGCAAATAATCAAATTTCTAATTTAAAACGCGACATTAAGGCATTTATAGCTTTAGATTTTACGGATATTTTTAAAAGTAATGAGTATCTAGAGTTATTAGCTCCTATAATATCTTTCTTTAAAAAATATCATCTAGAGCTAAATGGGGCTAACTTTATAGGAAATCCCAACTTTAGGAACGTTGCAATAACACTACTATCTAGCGCTTTAGAGTTCAAATTCAATGAATTATTGATTGATTTTGAAAGGAAAAATCCAGAGTTTCAGTTTAATAGAAATGTTATTGGTATATTTTATCAACTGTATACCTTTTTAGAGTTGGATGATGAAAGTATTATTCTAGTTAGAGGTGCCACATATCTACCATTTGATAACTCTGATGAGACTAAGCGTTTTTTTCATGATTTAGCCTCTGGATTTTAGTTTAACATCTGTATTTTTATAGTACTTATTTTATGCAATAAAGAGAACAATAATGACACAAAAATTCGAAATGGCAGACCGTTTTAATCCGTCTGCAGTAGAACAAGCCCTTTATCAACATTGGGAAGAGAGCGGTTATTTTAAACCGTCTGAAAATGAAAATGCGCCGAGCTATTGCATTGCGATTCCGCCACCGAATGTAACGGGTTCTCTACACATGGGGCATGCTTTCCAACAAACCTTAATGGATACCTTGATCCGTTTTAACCGTATGGAAGGGCATAACACCTTATGGCAAGCAGGGACAGACCACGCGGGGATCGCGACTCAAATGGTGGTGGAACGTAAAATCGCAGCAGAAGAAGGTAAAACCCGCCACGATTATGGTCGTGAGGCGTTCATCAACAAAATTTGGGATTGGAAAGCCTATTCAGGCGGCACAATTAGCCAACAAATGCGTCGTTTAGGTAACTCAATCGACTGGGAACGTGAGCGTTTCACTATGGACGATGGTTTATCTAACGCGGTAAAAGAAGTGTTTGTTCGCTTGCATGAAGAAGGTTTGATTTACCGTGGCAAACGCTTGGTAAACTGGGATCCAAAACTCCACACCGCGATTTCCGATTTAGAAGTAGAAAACAAAGAGAGCAAAGGTTCGCTTTGGCATTTCCGTTATCCGTTAGCAAACGGTGCGAAAACGGCGGATGGCAAAGATTACTTAGTGGTAGCAACCACGCGTCCGGAAACCATGTTGGGCGATACGGCGGTGGCGGTGCATCCGGAAGATGAACGTTATCAATCTTTAATTGGTAAAACAGTGGTTCTGCCATTGGCAAACCGTGAAATTCCGATTATTGCCGATGAATATGTAGATCGTGAATTCGGTACCGGTGTCGTGAAAATTACCCCTGCGCACGACTTTAACGACTACGAAGTGGGTAAACGTCACAGCTTGCCGATGGTTAACGTATTAACCTTAAATGCGGATATTCGTGATGAAGCGGAAATTATCGGTACTGACGGTAAACCGCTTGCTGGCTATGAAGCGACAATTCCGGCTGATTATCGTGGCTTAGAGCGTTTTATTGCCCGTAAGAAAATCGTGGCAGATTTTGAAGCGCTGGGTTTATTAGACGAAATCAAACCACACGATTTGAAAGTGCCTTATGGCGACCGTGGTGGCGTGCCAATTGAGCCGATGTTAACCGACCAATGGTATGTGAGCGTGAAACCGCTTGCTGATGTAGCAATTAAAGCGGTAGAAGACGGCGAAATTCAATTCGTACCGAAACAATATGAAAACCTTTACTTCTCTTGGATGCGTGATATTCAAGATTGGTGTATCTCTCGCCAACTTTGGTGGGGACACCGTATTCCAGCGTGGTATGACGCGGAAGGCAACGTTTATGTCGCGCGCAACGAAGCCGAAGTGCGGTCAAAATACAGCTTGGATTCTGCGGTTGAACTCAAACAAGATGAAGATGTATTAGACACATGGTTCTCATCAGGCTTATGGACGTTCTCTACCTTAGGTTGGCCAGAGCAAACCAAAGAACTCAAAATGTTCCATCCAACGGATGTGTTAATCACAGGTTTTGACATCATCTTCTTCTGGGTTGCGCGTATGATTATGTTTACGATGCACTTTGTGAAAGATGAAAATGGCAAACCACAAGTACCATTCAAAACGGTGTATGTAACAGGCTTGATCCGTGATGAGCAAGGCCAAAAAATGTCGAAATCAAAAGGTAACGTGCTTGACCCAATTGATATGATTGACGGTATCAGCCTTGAAGATTTACTTGAAAAACGCACTGGCAACATGATGCAGCCGCAATTAGCAGAGAAAATTGCCAAAGCAACCCGCAAAGAATTTGCGGACGGCATTGCTGCACACGGCACAGACGCATTGCGCTTTACACTAGCCGCACTGGCCTCAAACGGTCGCGATATCAACTGGGATATGAAACGCCTAGAAGGCTACCGCAACTTCTGTAATAAATTGTGGAATGCGAGCCGTTTCGTCTTAACGAATGAAAAATTAGATTTAAGCCAAGGCGAAATTGAATTCTCTGTGGCAGATCGTTGGATTCAATCTGAATTCAATCGCACAGTAGAAACTTTCCGCAGCGCATTAAGCCAATACCGTTTCGACCTTTGTGCCAATGCGATTTATGAATTCACTTGGAACCAATTCTGCGACTGGTATTTGGAACTCACCAAACCGGTATTTGCCAACGGCAGCGCTGCGCAAATTCGTGCGGCAAGCCAGACTTTGGTTCAGGTTTTGGAAAAATTGTTGCGCTTAGCGCATCCACTCATGCCATTTATTACTGAAGAAATTTGGCAAAAAGTGAAAGGCTTTGTGGGCATCACCGCAGACAGCATTATGTTACAACCTTTCCCACAAGTGGAAGAAAACGCCTTTGATGCCGAGGCGGAAACAGAGATTAATTGGCTCAAAGAAGTAATTGTTGCCGTGCGTAACATCCGTGCAGAGAGCAATATTGCACCAAGTAAAGGCCTTGATCTGTTATTCCGTAATATTCCGGCTGATGAGCAAAAAATCCTGGAAAAACAGGCCGCACTTTTACAAGCCATGGCGAAGTTAGACAATGTCAGCGTGCTTAAAGAGGGCGAACAAGCACCGTTAGCGGTGGCGAAGTTAGTCGGCAATACCGAAATCCTCGTGCCGATGGCGGGTTTCATCAACAAAGAAGCCGAGCTTGCCCGTTTAACCAAAGAGATTGAAAAATATCAAAACGAAGTTAAACGCATTGAAAGCAAACTCAGCAACGAAGCCTTCGTCGCCAAAGCCCCGGAAGCGGTTATCGCCAAAGAACGCGAAAAACAAGCCGAATACCAATCCGGATTAGAAAAAATTCGTGAGCAGTATAAGGCGATTGAGGCGTTGTAATTAAATATAAAAAGTAGGCACTATGCCTACTTTTTTTCAATAAAAACAAAAAGAGAAGAATGGACTGTTACCACTTAGCTACATTATTTTCATTCTCTCAAGCCTAATAAGGTATCGAAACAATGAATATCAGCTTTATTGCTAAATAAAAAATTGTGCAAAAATCTCTGGTAAATGTGCGGTTAACATGTTTTTCCCCGCAATTTCTTCATTTTCCCACGCCTTCAACAACACCGCCGGCGTAAATGTTTTTGCCGCTTGTTCAGCCAATGGCATGTAACTAATATGCCAAGGCTCACGCCCGATTTTTTTCTCTGCCGGCATTTGTATAAAAGGCAAACTAAAATCAAAGTGCGGTAGGTTTTCAGTGAGAAATTCACTCAGTTCAAAGAAATAACCGCCTTTTTCATATTCCCAAGGCTCAAGCTGTAAGGATTGACCTTGCGGCAATAAATCGGGATCGAAAATATCAATTTCCGTGCCCCAATGATGACGGCTCGCCCCCGGTAGCGCTGACCAACGTAAAATCGCTTGCGCTTTTTGCCAATCGTCCAATTGGGTCAAATCTAACGCATTGCCTGCATCATCGTGCACTTTACGTTCACCGTTAAATTTGCCGTTCCAAATAAGTTGTTGGCGCGCAAAATCACGAAAACTGCTGGCGGGTTGTAAATTAAAGCCATTTTTGACCGCACTTTGTTGCAAGCCTTGAAAGGCTTTTGCCGCTTCCGCCTGCAAAAAATGGTTCGGCGAATGCGGTGTTGGCAAACTCACCAAATGTTCCCGCGATTTGCCGGTCAACATGTCAGGGGTTAATTTCATCTTATTTGTCCAATAAATTGACTAACATTTGATGATAAATCTGACCGCACTTGGCGAGATCATCTACGCTCACACACTCATTGACTTTATGAATAGTCGTATTAAGCGGCCCAAATTCCACCACTTCAGCCCCCATCAACGCAATAAAGCGACCGTCAGAGGTACCGCCACCGGTTTCCGCTTGTGGCGTAATGCCTGTGGTTTGTTCAATAGCGGCGGTTAACGCATCTAATAATTTACCCGGTTTGGTTAAAAACGGTTTGCCGGAAAGATTCCACTCAATGCGGTATTTCAATCCATGCTTTTCCAGCATTTCAGCGACTTTTTGCTTGATGATTTCATCGGTAACTTCCGTGCAATAACGCAAATTAAATTGCACGTAAAGCTCGCCCGGAATCACGTTATTGCTGCCCGTACCGGCATGAATATTGGCGATTTGCAAACTGGTGGGCGGGAAAAATTCATTGCCGTTGTCCCACTGATAGGTTGTCAACTCTTGTAGGAATGGCGCGGCTTTGTGAATCGGATTTTCCGCCAAATGCGGATATGCCACATGGCCTTGAACGCCTTGAATATAGAGGTTGCCCGTAATCGAACCGCGACGACCATTTTTGACCACATCACCCAAGGTTTTCGAACTGGACGGCTCGCCCACCATGCAATAAGTGATTTTTTCACCGCGCGCCATCAAGGTGTCCACCACGCGCACCGTGCCATCTTTCGCAGCCGCTTCTTCATCGGATGTAATCAACAAAGCGATTGTGCCGGCATGATTCGGGTTGGCTTTCACATATTCTTCCGCTGCCACAATCATAGCTGCCAGCGATCCTTTCATATCCGCTGCGCCACGTCCGTAAAGCACGCCATCCATAATTTCGGCAGAAAACGGCGGATACGTCCATTGGCTTTCATCCCCTGTTGGCACCACATCCGTATGCCCTGCAAAGGCAATCACAGGCTCACCAACACCATGCTTTGCCCATAAATTTAAGGTGTCATTAAACGGCATCCATTCAATTTGAAAGCCTAATTTTTCTAAACGTTCGGCAATCAGTTGCTGACAGCCTTCGTCATTCGGGCTGATGGAGGGGCGGCGGATTAACGCCTGTGCGAGAGAAATCACTTTTTCGTTCATAAAAACTCCTGAAAAAATCACCGCACTTTAGGCAAAAACAGCTTGATATTCTTTTTCATCAAAACCAATCAATGCCTTCCCCTCTTGCAAAATAATCGGGCGTTTAATTAAGGTCGGATTGTCTGCCAAGACAGAAAGTGCGGTGGATTTTGACAACGTTTTTTTCACCTCTTCATCGAGATTGCGCCAAGTCGTGCTACGTTTATTCACCAAATTTTCCCAACCGAATTGCGCTTCGGCTTGCTGTAAAAAAGACTTATCCAAACCGTCCACTCGATAGTCATGGAGTTTATGTTCGATGTTGTGATCCGCAAGCCATTTCAATGCTTTCTTCACGGTGTCGCAGTTTTTAATGCCGTAAACGGTGATCATAAAATTTCCTCAATAATAATTAATCGCTGAGAAATTGTAGCGTAAATCAAGCGAAATCTTAACTTGAAAAACACTATCTTTAATTATAAATAACTTATAAAATACTTATAATCTTGAAGCAAGGACTCTTAAATGTATCAAGTTATTTATAAAACAAAGGCAATTAAACAACTCAAAAAAATTCAACGGGAACAGGCCACACAAATCCGTGAGAAATGCCGTGGGTTATCCGCTTTCCCCAATTGCCAAAATATAAAATCGCTTACCAACCACCCGTACCAATACCGCCTGCGAGTAGGCAATTATCGTGTCTTTTTTAATACAGGTGCCGATGGTGAGGTTTATGTTATTCATATTGAAGAGGTGAAAAAACGAGATGAAAACACATACTAATTATCAGATTATCAATGACTTACAAGGCATGCCGGCTTATGTCCTCGTCCCTTACCACGAATTTCAACTGAAATTTGAGCAACCTCATTTAAGCCTTGATGATGGTGTGCCGGCTGAAGTCGTCGATCTCAGTTTTGATCATAACTATTCTGCAGCACGAGCATGGCGTGAATATTTGGGATTGACGCAATCAGAAGTGGCTGCTCGAATGGGAATCAGTCAATCCGCTTACTCACAACATGAAAATGCGGAGCAGTTAACCCAAACAGTGCGAACCAAAGTCGCGACGGCGTTGGGTATTAAAGCGGAACAACTGGATTTTTAATATAAAAAAAACGCCTCAGCTTTGATCTGCACCCCAAAAGTTAGACTAATCTTCTAACTGATTAAGGTGCAGATTTTTTTATGACTAAATACAATCAACTTTTCAAACAACAAGTCGTGAATTTCTATTTCGAACATCACGAAAATCTTGCTTTCACATTAAAGCATTTCAACTTAGCGTCAAAAACCGTTAGATATTGGATTGCACAATACAAATATTCAGGCACTAATGGATTAGCGGTATTACACCGTAAAAGACTTTACTCTCCTGAATTTAAACATAGTGTTGTTCAATCCATTCTCTCCGGCGGATTTTCGATGGAAAATGCTGCGCTTTACTTTGGTATTGCTAATAGTGGAACCATTAGTCAATGGTTGAAAGCCTTTCGGAAAAACGGTATAAATGGGCTCCACCCCAAACCCAAAGGGCGCCCAAGTATGAAACCTAAATACGCTAAAATGCCTCCACCACCCAAAACAGAAGAAGAACGTTTACGCCTACGCATCCTGGAGTTAGAAGCAGAGGTGGCTTTTCTAAAAAAGTTGGACGAAATAATCAAGAGGGACGAAGCCAAACGGCAGAAACAGTCCAAAGTTTGAGAGCGCATTATCCGTTAGAGATACTTTTGCCTATAGCGAAATTAGCGCGAAGTACCTTCTTCTATCATCGCCACCCCAAACCTGATAGAGATAGCACACTAAAAGCTCGAATTCGTGATATTAAGCAGGCAGAGCCCAATTATGGCTATCGACGAGTGAGTGCGAAGCTAGTGGGAGTGAACCATAAGCGCGTACAACGCTTGATTCAAGAAATGGGTTTACAAGTTTGCACGAAGAAACAGCGTAAATATAGTTCATATAAAGGTGAACAAGGCAAAATTGCGCCGAACTTGTTACAACGGGATTTTAGCGCGAGTAAACCGAATGAGAAGTGGCTGACCGATATTACCGAATTTAGAGTGAAAGACGAAAAGCTCTATTTTTCCCCGATTTTAGATTGCTTTAATAATGAGCTGATTGCTTACGGGTTAAGTCGTCACCCCAATGGCATGTTAGTGCAAGAAATGCTGTTACAAGCGGTGGAAAAATTGCCGAGAAATGCGAATTTGATATTACATTCAGACCAAGGAATTCATTATCAAATGCCTAGCTATCAACGTCTATTAGCGAAAAATAGGATTTCTCAAAGTATGTCGCGAAAAGGAAATTGTTTGGATAATGCGGCAATGGAAAGCTTTTTTGGGCGAATGAAAACGGAGTGTTTTCACGGAAAATCGTTTACTAGCATTGATGAACTTGAGAAGATTATCAATGATTATGTGCGGTACTATAATGAAGAACGAATCCAATTAAAATTAAAAGGACTGAGTCCAATACAATATCGGAAGCAGTCCTTTAAATAACAGTCTAACTTTTTGGGGTCAGATCACTTGACACTAAGGCGTTTTTATCACTAACCCAATAACTTATTAACGCGCTTAATAAACGCCGCCGGATTTTCTAACGAACCGCGCTCTGCAAGCATGGCTTGCTCTAGCAACAATTCTACCCAATCGGCAAATTCCGCTTCATCAGCAATGTCAGCTACCTTTTTCACCAAGTGATGTTCCGGGTTAAGTTCAAAGGTGTATTTCACTTCCGGTACGGGTTGACCTGCGGCAGCAAAAAGTTTTGCCATTTGCGTAGTCATTTGGTCATTACCGGTGGAAACCACTGCCGGCGTGTCTGTTAAGCGGTGAGTTAAACGTACTTCTTTCACGCGTTCGCCCAGCAAGTTTTTTACGCGCTCAATAAAACTATCAAAGGCTTTATCTTGTTCTTTTTGCGCTTCGGTTTCTTCTTTGTCCGCCAAATCACCTAAATCCAAATCGGCCTTGGTGATAGTTTGGAGCGACTTGCCATCAAATTCCGTTAAGTAGCTTAACATCCATTCGTCAATACGATCGGAAAGCAATAAGACTTCAATGCCTTTTTTATTGAACAATTCCAAGTGCGGGCTGTTTTTCGCCGCCACATAACTGTCTGCCGTGATGTAATAGATGGCTTTTTGCCCTTCTTTCATGCGGGCAACGTAGTCTTCTAATGACACGGTTTGTTCACTGCTGTCGTTGTGGGTAGAGGCAAAACGCAATAATTTCGCAATGGTTTCTTTATTGCCAAAATCTTCCGCTGGGCCTTCTTTTAACACTAGGCCAAATTCTTTCCAGAACTGCTGATATTTATCGGCATCCTCTTTCGCCAATTTCTCTAACATTTGCAACGAACGTTTGGTTAACGCTTTGCGTAACGCCGCTGTGGTTTTGTTGTCCTGCAAAATTTCACGGGACACATTTAACGGCAAATCATTGCTGTCGATTAAACCACGCATGAACCGCAGATAATTCGGCATGAATTGCTCCGCATCATCCATGATAAACACGCGTTGTACATAGAGTTTCAAGCCGTGTTTATGTTCACGGTTAAATAAATCCCAAGGCGCTTTCGACGGCACATAAAGCAAACTGGTGTACTCTTGGTTACCTTCCACTTTGTTGTGCGCCCACAATAACGGATCCGCAAAATCATGGCTTAAATGCTTATAAAATTCCTTATATTCTTCATCGGAGATGTCGTTTTTAGAACGTGTCCAAAGGGCATCCGATTTATTGATTTTTTCCCATTTTTCACCGATTTCTTTGCCTTCATCATCATATTCTTTGGTAAGCATTTCCACCGGCAGACCAATATGATCGGAATATTTACCGATAATTTCACGCAAACGCCATTCGTTTAAGAATTCTTTTTCATCCTCACGTAAATGTAAAATCACGTCAGTGCCACGGGATTTTTTCTCAATATCCGCCACGGAATACTCGCCTTCCCCGGCAGATTCCCAAAGCACGCCTTTATCCGTTGCCTCGCCTGCCGCACGGGTTTTCACCGTCACTTTATCGGCAACGATAAACGCCGAATAGAAACCCACACCGAATTGACCGATAAGCTGACTGTCTTTCGCTTGATCTTGCCCAAGTGCGGTCAAAAATTCTTTTGTTCCGGATTTGGCAATCGTGCCCAAATGATCAATCACTTGTTCACGGGTCATCCCAATCCCGTTATCGCTGATGGTAAGCGTGCCTTTATCCGCATCAAAACTAACGCGCACACGTAATTCGCCGTCACCTTCATATAAAGCCGGATTAGACAGGGCTTTGAAACGCAATTTATCCGCCGCATCAGAGGCATTTGAAATCAGCTCGCGCAAGAAAATCTCTTTATTGGAATATAAAGAATGAATCATTAATTGGAGAAGTTGTTTGACTTCCGATTGGAAGCCACGGGTTTCTTGATTTGTACTCATATTCTTCCTACCTATGTTGAATCAATTAAAAACATTATAGATATAAGTGCGGAAGGTAAAATTTCAAGAGCTATAAAGAAGAAAAGTGCGGTAGAAAATGACGCTATTTTTAACGAATATCCTAATCCGAACCGTGATCTTCTCTTTTAATTGCGCTGATATAACCCGTTGTTTTGAGAAATTAAATCCTGTAATTCCAGTTCCATCAGCTGAATCAACACCTGCTCTATCGGCATCTTTAAGTTTGTGGCGAGATCATCGGCGCTTATCGGTGTATGTCCAATCGCTTGGTACAACGCAGGGTGTGCTGGGGGCTCTGCTGGAGGCGCGTATGTGTCAAGCGGCGCTTTTGGCTTGTCTATCTCATGACTGAATGGCACTGCCTGCTGATACGGTGTCGGGGAATGCAAAGGCAAATTGTCTAAAATATCGTGGATATTTTCTACCAGCATGGCGCCTTGTTTGATGAGCTTGTGGCAACCGTGACTAAATTCATTTTGAATATTGCCGGGGAGCGCAAAAATCTCTCTATTTTGTTCCAACGCATAACGGGCGGTAATTAAGGAACCGCTTTTTTCCGTGGCTTCAATAATTAATGTGGCAATCGATAATCCGCTAATAATGCGGTTTCTTCGTGGAAAATTTTCCGCAATCGGCGGTTGTGATGGTAGAAATTCGGAGACTAATGCGCCCTGATATTCCAAAATTTGTTGCGCCAGTGTTCGATGTCGGGTCGGGTAAATTTTATCTAATCCGCTACCTAATACGGCAACGGTCGGGCGTTTTAAGGTTACTGCCGCTTGATGGCAGATGCCGTCAATCCCGAGTGCTAAACCACTGGTGATAGTTAAACCGTTGAGGGTTAATTCCGTTGCAAAATAGTTGGCCCAATACTCGCCATAGTGCGAACATTGGCGACTACCGACCATGGCAATTTGGGATTGGGCAAGGCTATCGACATTTCCTTTGACAAATAATATCGGTGGTGCGCTTTCGATTTGTTTTAGGAGATAAGGATAATCCGGCTCGAGGCAGGTTAACAGTCTGTTGCCCTCAGCTTCCGCCCATTGTAATGCAGGTTCAATATAGCGTTGTTGCGGTTGAAACCAAGCGCGAATTTGTGCAGGCGACCAGCCAATTTGTGTGAAAGCGACTTCATCGTAATCCAGTAAATCCGTTATATCGATTTGACTAATGATTTTATTCACCGCTGACGGGCCGAATTTTGGGATCTGTAATAAACGTAATAATAATGCCGAAGGTGTTGTCATTTTTTGATCCTGTGACAGAAAATGACATCGTTAAAGAAGTGCAAGGCTGTTGCTAGTTATACCTTTGAAATATGCGATCTCGATCGGATTTTTTCTATTTTGTTTGATGAATTTACCTTATAGCAAACGCTATCTGGCATCTGCTGAGAAACAAATGCATGCTCAGACCAAACAAAACATTGAGGCAATATCGAGCTTTCTTGATTCACAAAAAAGGCGAGATAAAAAGGAAGTTCATCGGTAAAACAAAGCTGTCCACGGGGGCAATGCGTCGAGAAAATGTGTAAGGTTTCCGGCTGATGTGTGACTTCTGATAATTTGGCGATACCCACGCCTTGGGATTTCAGCACGGCTTCACGCAGGCACCAAATGCGGTAAAAGGCAGATTTGGGGTTAGTTTGTTGTTGAAACCAGTTGATTTCTTCCGCGCTTGCAAAGTGTTCCAATAGGGCTAAATAAGGGCGTTGTTTGCTAGGCGATTCAATGTCGATTCCAACCGCACTTTTTTCGCCTGGTTGGCTGATGTGCAAAATCACTGCTACCCAATCACCGGAATGGCTGATATTAAAATCAAGTTCAGAAGGAGGAAATTGCGGACGGTCGCTTTTTGTTCGCGAAATTTGTCCTAAAAGTGCGGTCGGTTTTTCTGCTGTTTTGAGTAATTGCCACAGCAAGAAATGCGCTAAACGACGACATTGCCAACGTTGTTGCATACGCGGGTTGTTGTGGCTTAACGTCAGCAAATTTGCCGGAACAAGGTCGGCTGGAATGTCATGAAAGGGGAAGGGCGTGTGAATATTTCCCCAAGCGATTAGTGTTGTCATCGTGATAAGAAAAGTGCGGTTAAAATTCGTTGAATTTTGTCACCGCACTTTGTCGCCTTATTTCAATAAATAAGCTCTTAAGTGCGCAAAATCGTTTTCCATTTCATCGGATAACAACGGCAGTTTGTTGTGTTTATCCAACGCTTCCGGTAGCGGCAGTGTTAAATCCAGAATACGTTCGACGGATTCTTTAAATTTTGCCGGATGCGCTGTGCATAGGAATAAGCCGGTTTCACCTGGTTGTAAATCCTGTTTTAACACTTCATAAGCCACCGCACCGTGTGGTTCGCACAAATAACCCAGTTGGTTCATGGCGCGTAACGTGTCTTCTGTTTGTGCATCGGAAATTGCAGCCGAATGTAACTCATTTAATGCCCAACCATTGCGTTTGAACAATTCTTCCACACGAGGCCAGTTGTTTGGACGAGAAACGTCCATGGCGTTGGAAAGGGTGGCCACGGTTGCATTTGGAGACCAGTTTCCGCTGTGTAAATAACGCGGCACTGTGTCGTTGGCGTTGGTGGCAGCGATAAAACGTTTAATTGGTAAACCGAGGGTTTTAGCGATTAATCCGGCTGTGAGGTTGCCGAAGTTGCCACTTGGCACAGAAACCACCAAGTTTTCACGTTTCTCTTTTGGTAATTGTGCTGCCGCTTCAAAGTAATAGCACACCTGCGCCAATAAACGGCTGATATTGATGGAGTTCGCCGAGTTTAAGCCTATAGCTTGGCGTAGTTCTGCATCATCAAAGGCTTGTTTTACTAACGCTTGGCAGGCATCGAAATCGGCATTGATCGCGATGGTGCGAATATTGCCGCCGAGGGTACAGAATAATTTTTCTTGCAACGGGCTGATTTTACCTTTCGGGTATAAAATCACCACATCGATATTTTCTAAGCCATAGAATGCATGGGCGACCGCCGCACCAGTGTCACCGGAGGTTGCCGTTAAAATCGTGATTTTGCCGTCACCGCGTACAGTCGCAAGGGCTTGTGCCATAAAACGTCCGCCGAAGTCTTTAAAAGCAAGGGTCGGGCCATGGAACAATTCCAGTGCATAAATATTGTCTTCCACGTTGGCAACCGGTGCCGGGAAAGTAAAGGCATTGCGTACCATTTGTTCAAGCTGTACCTGTGGGATTTCATTGCCGATTAATGCGCCGAGAATTTTTTGGCTGCGTTCAACCAGTGGCAATGCTAACAGCTCATCAATATTGCTTAAATGCGGGATGTTTTCTGGGAAAAACAAGCCTTGATCTTTGCCTAACCCTTGGCGTACGGCTTGGGCAAAATTGACCTGTTCTTCGGGGTGTTTGATGTTGTATAAATTCATGTGAAACCTGTTCTTTTGTTTGGCACCTTTAAGACAAAAGTGCGGTGATTTTTTTCGGTGTTTTAATCAAGCTCTCTCGCGCCGGCATTATCGACTTTGCAAATGTGCACAAAGCCTTCGTTGTTTTGTAAATAATGATTTTCAAGGTAAGTGGCAAGTTTGCCGGCAATATGCAAGTCCGGTGCGATGGAAAAGATCGTAGGGCCGGAACCTGAAATTCCGGTAGCTAACGCCCCTAAATCACGCGTCGCTTGTTTCACTTCGGCAAAGTTAGGCAACAAGGCTTCACGATAAGGTTCGGCAATGACGTCTTTCATCATCATGGCGGCTAAATTTTCCTGTTGTGTGTGGCAAGCATGCACGAAACCACCCAGATGACGACCATGTGCAATAACATCTTGGCGCGTATAGCTTTTCGGTAAAATTGCTCGGGCTTCTGCAGTGGACACTTCAATACCCGGATACGCCAAGACCCAATACCAATGATCAAAAAACGGTAAGGTTTGGCAAATGTTACCAAGCGATTGCACCATAAATTGCACGCCACCCAAGTAGCAAGGCGCCACATTATCGTAGTGAATAGAGCCGGAAATGCGTCCTTCCAACTCGCCCATCATTTCTAACAATTCCATTTTAGAAAACGGTTCGTCATGGAATTTATTCAGCGCGACCAAGGCGGCAACGATAGAGCAGGCGCTGGATCCTAAGCCTGAACCGATAGGCATATTTTTCTCTAAGGTTAAGCGTAGCGGTTTGACTTTTGTGTTACGTAATTTGAGCTGTTCGCTGAATAACACATAGGCTTGATAAACGATGTTTTTTTGCGGCTCTTTTGGCAATTTACGCACAAAATAACCCGCACTTTCTAACTCAAAACCGGAGGCGATAGGTTCGATTTGCACCACATCGCCTAATAATGAACCGTTAATCGGGGAAATTGCCGCACCTAAGGTATCGAAACCGACGCTGATATTGGCGCTGGAGGCCGGCGCATAGACTCTTAGCATAACATTCTCCGTTTAGGGCTTTAAGGTTCTTAAAATATCGGCAAAAATGCCGGCGGCAGTGACGGCATTACCTGCACCGTAACCGCGTAATAATAGCGGAATCGGTTGATAATAACGAGTGTAAAATGCCAGCGCATTCTCACCGTTTTTGACCTTGTATAGCGGGTCATCTTTGCCTACGGCAACGATAGACACTTTGCATTTGCCGTTTTCAATTTGTCCAACATAACGTAAAACTTTTTCTTCCGCTTCGGCTTTTTCGACACGTGCAGCAAATTCGGTATCCAATTGCGGCAACATCGCCATAAATTCTTCAGTAGATTTGCCCTCGGCAAAACCTTTTGGAAGAACGCCTTCGACTTCGACATCTGACAATTCCAGTTCTAAGCCGCTTTCACGAGCAAGAATTAACAATTTGCGGGCAACATCCTGACCAGATAAGTCATCGCGCGGATCCGGTTCGGTGAAGCCTTTTTCGCGGGCAAGTGCGGTCGCTTGGGAAAGGCTCAAATCTTCTTCCAATTTACCGAAAATAAAAGAAAGGGAACCGGATAAAATCCCGTCAAAACGTTCTACTTCATCGCCGGCGGCTAATAAGTTTTGTAAGTTCTCAATGACCGGTAAGCCTGCACCTACGTTGGTTTCGTATAAGAATTTACGTTGGTTTTTATGGGCTAAATCGCGCAGTTTGTGATAATAATCCAAGGCGCGGGTATTCGCTTTTTTGTTTGGCGTAACGACATGGAAACCTTCCGCCAAGGCACGTTCATATAAACTCGCCAAGGATTCTGCCGATGTGCAATCCACAAAGACCGGATTCACAACATGATGTAACTTAATGAAAGACAACAACACGTCAAAATCAGACGGTTGGGTGGCATTTTCCAAGTCTTTTTGCCAATTGTCTAGGTTTAAGCCATTTTCGTTTAATAACATTTTATTGGAATTGGCTAAGGCGCAGACACGAATTTCAATGTCTTTTTTGGCTAAATACTCTTTCTGATGTTTGATTTGCTCGATTAATTCACCGCCGACACCGCCAACGCCCACGAGAAAAACTTCCACGATTTTTTTGTTATTAAATAAGGCTTGATGTGTTGCTTTTACCGCTTCAATCGCTTTATTTTGAGCAACCACAGCGGAAATAGAACGCTCGGAAGAGCCTTGTGCAATGGCATTAATACTGATGTTGGCTTGAGCTAAGGCAGAGAAGAAACGTGCGGCAATGCCTTTGGCTTGGCGCATTCCATCCCCCACCACTGAAATGATGGAAAGGTCTTTAATCGTTTCGATAGGATCTAATTGATGGGCTTTTAATTCTTGCTCAAATTCCGTTTCTAATGCTTTGAGTGCAACCTCCAAAGATTTTACCGGCACACAGAAACTAATGCTGTATTCGGAAGAAGATTGAGTGATTAAAATCACCGATACATTGGCGTTAGACATGGCAGAGAATACGCGTGATGCCATACCAACCATGCCTTGCATTCCCGGACCGGAAACGTTGAACATGGCAACGTTATCTAAGTTCGTAATGCCTTTGACCTGCAAGCCTTCAGATTTAATATCACCGGCGATAACAGAACCGGGTGCGCTTGGATTGCCGGTATTTTTAATTAAACATGGAATATTCGGACGTACCAACGGACCGATAGTGCGTGGATGAATCACTTTTGCACCAAAGTAGGAAAGCTCCATGGCTTCGCGATAAGACAGGCTTGGCAACAAACGTGCATCCAATACTAAACGAGGGTCGCAAGTATAAACGCCGTCAACATCGGTCCAAATTTCACAGACGCTAGCGCCTAAACAGGCCGCCAAACAGGCAGCGGAATAGTCGGAACCATTACGGCCTAACAAGACCAACTCACCTTTATCATTGCCGGCAGTAAAGCCTGCCATTAACACTACACAATCTTTTTCAATGGCTTTGGCATTCACACGTTTGGTGGATTCTTCAATATCAACTGACGATTCCAAATAACTGCCTTGAGCCAATAATTGTTTAACCGGGTCAACAACGTGTACGCTATATCCATTGGCTTCAAACCAAGCTTTCATCATTGCAATAGAGAGTTTTTCGCCGCGGCAATCAATGGTCGCCTTTACCGCATCTTCCACTTTACCGGCTTCACGAATTTGTTCTAATAAAGAGGCAATTTGTTGGAATTCTTGATCGATCAGTTGTTTGGTGCCGGCAAGGTCAAACTTATTGTTTTTGGCATGTAAGCCGTTAATGATGGTATAGAAAATATCTAATGCTTCGTTGAAATGGGAATCGGTAGGTTGATTTAAGCTGGCTTTTTCGGAAAGGGCAACAAGATGATTGGTGATTTTAGCCGGTGCCGATAGCACGCCTGCCGCCTGCTCCTCTAAATGGGCTTTCTCAATAAGCTCGGCAGCCTGCAAAAACCGTTCCGGATTGGCGAGTGATGTGCCGCCAAATTTTAATACGCGCATGATATTCTCCTGAGTATGATATATAAAAATGTTTGCATAAAAAAACCCGCTTTATAGAAGAAGCGGGTTGATGAATCTTATTCTTAACGCACTAGCCCGCCCCATTAATCATCGTAATGGTAATCATGATGGTTGACATAATAATAGTGCGGTTAAGTTGACGCATAATTTATTTTACATGGTGAAAAATTGGATATAGAAATACCGAAATTTCATATCCTTGTCAAACGGAATTCAGAGAATTTTGCATTATTTTCTAACTTTTTTAGTTGGTGTAAAATAAATCACCATTTTTATTACAAGGACGCCTTATGATTGCGCAAAATCTTGCTCATATTCGGAAACAAATTACACAATGCGAATGTCATTCTGAGACTCAAAGAGCGGTCAAATTACTTGCTGTTTCTAAAACTAAACCGATTGAAGATATTTTAACCGCGTACGAAGCGGGTCAAATGGCATTTGGCGAAAACTATGTGCAAGAGGGCGTTGAAAAAATTCAATTTTGCCAACAACAGCAGATTGAATTGGAATGGCATTTTATTGGCCCGCTACAATCTAACAAAACCCGCTTGGTGGCGGAATATTTTGACTGGATGCAAACCCTTGAGCGTGCAAAAATCGCTGACCGCTTAAATGAACAACGCCCACCGCACAAGGCACCATTAAATGTGTTAATTCAAGTGAATATCAGCAATGAAACCAGTAAATCCGGCGTACAACCCGATGATATTTTGCCTTTAGCAAAACACGTAGAAAATCTACCGCACTTACGTTTGCGTGGTTTAATGGCGATTCCTGAACCTACCGATGATGTGGCGCAACAGGAACAAACGTTTCGTCAAATGTGTACCTTGTTTGAAGGATTGCAGCAGGCTTTACCTCATGCCCAAATTGATACTTTATCCATGGGCATGACCGACGATATGCAAGCTGCGATTAAATGCGGTTCTACGATGGTGCGCGTCGGCACGGCGATTTTTGGCAAGCGAGTTTACAAATAAGATTATCGGCAGCGCAGTCGTAAATCAGATTCTCAGATTCATTGTTGCAACCACGCTTAACGACGACAGTTCATTAAGCGTAGGAGTGGTTTTCTCTCGCGTATTTGGTTTTGCAAAAAACACATAGAAAAACGACCGCACTTTTAGCATGATTCATAAAAAAATAGCTCCCATTGGGAGCTATTTTTATGTTGAGGATAAAGAATTAGCCTTTGTAGTTGTGAACGTGCGCAACTAAGTCTAATACTTTGTGAGAATAACCGGTTTCGTTGTCATACCAAGAAACAAGTTTCACGAAGGTATCGGTTAATGCGATACCTGCAGCGGCGTCAAACACAGAAGTGAGTGAACAACCATTGAAGTCAGTAGAAACTACAGCATCTTCAGTATAGCCTAAAACGCCTTTCATTTCGTTCTCTGAAGCACGTTTTAATTCTGCACAGATTTCAGCGTAAGTTGCCGGTTTTTCAAGGTTAACAGTTAAGTCAACAACAGATACGTTTGGTGTAGGAACACGGAACGCCATACCGGTTAATTTGCCGTTTAATGCAGGGATAACTTTACCAACTGCTTTAGCTGCACCGGTAGAAGATGGGATGATATTTTGGGAAGCACCACGACCACCGCGCCAGTCTTTTGCAGATGGACCATCAACGGTTTTTTGTGTTGCTGTGGTTGCGTGAACAGTGGTCATTAAACCATCTTTGATACCGAATTTATCGTTGATCACTTTGGCTAATGGCGCTAAACAGTTCGTTGTACAAGACGCGTTAGAAACGATGTCTTGACCTTTATACGCATCAAAGTTTACACCACGTACAAACATTGGTGTGCTGTCTTTGGATGGACCGGTTAAAACTACTTTTTTCGCACCGGCAGTGATGTGTTTACGAGCAGTCTCATCGGTTAAGAATAAACCGGTGGCTTCAACAGCAACATCAACGCCGATAGCGCCCCAATTAAGATTTGCCGGATCACGTTCAGATGTCACACGGATAGTTTTGCCGTTGACCACGAGGTTGCCGTCTTTTACTTCAACAGTGCCATCAAAGCGACCGTGAGTTGAATCATATTTTAACATGTAAGCCATGTATTCAACGTCGATTAAGTCGTTGATACCCACCACTTCAATGTCATCACGATGTTGTGCTGCACGGAACACGATGCGGCCGATACGACCGAAACCATTGATACCAATTTTAATAGCCATAAGTTTTCACCTTATATTTTTAAGTTAAACAAAAAGGTTAAATAGGCATGGAGGTTTGTTTTCTCTCTACCAATTTTGAGGGGGATTATAACATACTTTCTTGAATTTGAGAATGCGCCTCTCAAAAACACACAAGACTGCCGTCTCAAAAATTTTGTTAAAAACGACCGCACTTTTGCTGATTTTTTATTGGGTTAGAGGCATAATAAGCTAAATTATCGATGAGAGAATAATATGTTACAAGGCAATTTATACATTATTTCTGCACCGAGTGGTGCCGGCAAATCTTCATTAATTAGCGCATTATTGAAACGTGTCAACAGCCATAAAATGATGGTTTCCGTATCACATACTACTCGACTCCCCCGCCCGGGTGAGCAAGAAGGCGTGCATTATTATTTTGTTTCACATAATGAGTTCGAAAATTTAATCGAACAAAACGCATTCTTAGAATATGCCAAAGTGTTTGGGGGCAATTATTACGGCACCTCTTTGTTTGCCATTGAAGAAAATTTAGCGAAAGGCACTGATGTGTTTCTCGATATTGATTGGCAAGGGGCACAACAAATCCGTGAAAAAGTTCCTCACGTAAAAAGCATTTTTATTTTGCCGCCCTCATTAAGCGAACTCGAAAAACGCTTAATCGGACGTGGACAAGACTCTGCCGAAGTCATTGCCGGCCGCATGGAAAAAGCCATGAGCGAAATCTCTCATTATGACGAATATGACTATGTCATTGTAAACGATGATTTCGAACAAGCACTTGTTGATTTACAAGCTATTTTGCGCGCAGAGCGTTTAACAACACGTCATCAACAACAAGAAAACAAAGGCTTAATTGAACAATTACTGGCAAACTAAAGGCAGTTTTAGTATCATATTGCCCCTTTAGATTCATTAGATTTAGCAAACTGGAGTAATTTATGGCTCGTGTCACCGTGCAAGATGCAGTAGAAAAAATTGGTAACCGTTTTGATTTGATTTTAACTGCGGCTCGTCGTGCAAGACAATTGCAGTTACATACCCGCGAACCCTTGGTGCCGGAAGATAACGATAAGCCGACAGTTATCGCCTTGCGTGAAATTGAAAAAGGTCTCATTAACAATGAAATTTTAGACGCGCAGGAACGCCAAGATCATTTGGCACATGAACGTGTTGAAGTGAGCGCTGTGTCTTTGTTATCTGAATAAAGTGCGGTTAATATTTACAACGTTTTTCATCGGTTGGGTGTGTTTTGTATCTATTCGAAGGGTTAAATCATATTATTCAGGAATACTTACCGCCTGAACAAATTGAATTAGTTAAACGTGCATTTGTGATTGCTCGCGATGCGCACGAAGGACAGTCTCGCTCAAGCGGCGAACCTTATATCACCCACCCTGTTGCTGTCGCCTCTATTATTGCCGAAATGCGTTTGGATCATGAGGCGGTTATGGCAGCTTTATTACATGATGTCATTGAAGATACGCCTTATACCGAAGAACAGTTGAAAGAGGAATTCGGCGCCAGTGTCGCGGAAATCGTGGAAGGCGTCTCTAAGTTAGACAAACTCAAATTCAGAACGCGCCAAGAAGCGGAAGTGGCGAACTTCCGTAAGATGATCTTGGCAATGACCAAGGACATTCGCGTTGTTCTTATTAAACTTGCCGACCGTACCCATAATATGCGCACACTTAGCGCATTACGTCCTGATAAACGTCGTCGTATCGCCAAAGAAACCCTTGAAATTTACGCTCCGCTTGCTCATCGTTTAGGCATTGAACATATTAAAAATGAACTGGAAGATCTTGGCTTTGAAGCCATGCATCCGCAACGTTATGCCGTGCTGCAAAAGGTTGTGCAAATCGCACGCGGCAATCGTAAAGATATGATTGAGCGTATTTCTGCCGAAATTAAAGGTCGATTAGACGATGTGGGCATTCAAGCACGCGTATTTGGACGCGAGAAACATCTCTATGCCATCTACCAAAAAATGCGCTTAAAAGATCAGCAGTTTCATTCCATTATGGATATTTATGCATTCCGCACCGTTGTAGAGAACGTGGATACCTGCTATCGCGTCTTGGGACAAATGCACAGCCTGTATAAACCACGCCCGGGGCGGGTTAAAGATTATATTGCCGTGCCAAAAGCCAATGGCTATCAGTCTTTACATACATCGATGATCGGTCCACATGGTGTGCCTGTTGAAGTGCAGATTCGCACAGAAGAAATGGATCAAATGGCAGAAATGGGTGTGGCAGCACATTGGGCGTATAAACAAGGCGGAAGAAATGACAGTACGCCAGCGCAAATTCGTGCACAACGTTGGCTGCAAAGTTTGGTGGAGCTGCAACAAAGTGCGGGGAACTCGTTTGAATTTATTGAAAGTGTAAAATCCGAATTCTTCCCGAAAGAAATTTATGTTTTTACACCGAAAGGACGCATTGTTGAATTGCCGAAAGGCGCAACACCGGTCGATTTTGCCTACGCAGTACACACGGATATAGGTAAAAATTGTGTAGCTGCAAACGTGGATCGCAAGCCGTATCCATTATCCCAACCTTTAGAGTCTGGACAGACCATTGATATTTTAACCTCACCAAATGCACGTCCAAATGTGGCTTGGTTAAATTTTGTCGTTACCGCTAAAGCCCGTTCCAGTATCCGCCATGCCTTAAAAGATTTACGCCGTGATGAAGCAATTGAGTCGGGCAAGCGTCAATTGGCACACGCCTTAAGTCCGTTAAAACTGGAAGAACTTAATCCGGAATTTATTCAACAGGTATTAGCGGATCTCAAACTCACCAGCCTGAACGATGTCTTTATGGAAATCGGTTTGGGCAATCAAATGAGTACGGTGATTGCCCATCGTTTGTTGGGAGAATCGATCGAAATTGATACGGATGGTAATCCGGATAATAATGCGACGCCATTAGAAATTACTGCCAATGGTGGTTTATTGACTACTTTTGCGCAGTGTTGCCATCCGGTCCCGGGTGATCCGATTATTGCTTACGCGAGTCCGGGGAAAGGTTTAGTGATTCATCATGAAGCTTGCTCAAATCTCAAAGATCGTAAAGACAATCCTAAACATTATATGCCTGTGGATTGGGAGAAAAGTGATACTCAAATTGAATTTGAGACGGAACTACGTATTGAGATGATCAATCAGCAAGGCACTTTACCACATTTGATGTCCACGATCTCCTCCATGGACAGCAATATTCAAAGCATTTGGACAGAAGAGCAAGAGGGGCGTTTATATCAAATCATCGTCTTATTAACAGTAAAAGATAATAAACATTTGGCAAATATTATCCGTAAAATCAAGCAAATGCCTGAACTGATTCACATTGAACGTAATATAAACCAATAATGCACGCCCAATTATTAGATGCCATTCCACTCACCGCCATCTCCGGTGTCGGCGCTGCAATTGCAGAAAAATTAGGTAAGTTGGGCATTTTCAATCTGCAAGACCTTCTCTTTCATCTCCCTCTACGTTATGAAGATCGTACCCGAATTACGCCCATTGTTGATCTTCGTCCCGAGCAATATGCCACCATCGAGGGCGTAGTTCAGAGCGCAGAAGTGCAATTTGGTCGTCGCCCCATGCTGATGGTTTACCTTTCCGATGGTACATCCAAGTTAGCATTACGTTTTTTCAATTTTAATGCCGGCATGAAAAATAGCTTACAGCCAGGTGCTCGCGTGAAAGCCTTTGGCGAAGTACGCCGTGGGCGTTTTATGGCGGAGATTCATCATCCGGAATATCAAATTATTCATGACAATAAACCCCTCGTTTTGGCGGAAACGCTAACGCCTATTTATCCTGCTACAGAAGGATTAAAACAAACGTCGTTGCGTAAATTAATTACGCAAGCTTTGTTGGTCTTAGAGAAAACGCCTTTGGCTGAGTTGTTGCCTGCAGAGTTTAATCCGCACCCTTTTGATTTGAAATCGGCAATTCAGTTTTTACACAATCCGTCGCCGGATGTTTCTTTGGCGATATTGGAAGAAGGTAAACACCCTGCACAACAGCGTCTAATTTTTGAAGAATTGCTGGCATACAATCTCGCGATGCAAAAAGTGCGGTCAGGAATTCAGGAGAATTTTGCGGAACCCTTGTGTGCACAATCAGATTTAAAACAACGCTTTTTAGCACAATTACCTTTCACACCGACCCATGCGCAATTACGTGTTACCCAAGAGATTGAACAGGATTTACAACAAAATTATCCCATGATGCGCTTGGTACAAGGCGATGTAGGATCCGGTAAAACATTGGTCGCGGCACTGGCGGCGTTGACGGCCATTGATAATGGCAAACAAGTGGCATTGATGGCGCCAACGGAGATTTTGGCGGAACAGCATGCCACGAATTTCCGTCGCTGGTTTGAGCCGCTTGGTATTCAAGTCGGTTGGTTGGCAGGAAAAGTCAAAGGAAAGCAACGTATTGCCGAGTTGGAAAAAATAAAAAACGGTGAAGTTCAAATGGTGGTCGGGACACACGCCCTATTCCAAGATGAAGTCGAATTTCATCATCTGAGTTTGGTGATTGTGGATGAGCAACATCGTTTTGGCGTACACCAACGTTTAATGTTGCGTGAAAAAGGTAACCAAGCAGGCGTTTATCCTCACCAACTTATTATGACTGCCACACCGATTCCTCGCACATTAGCCATGACCGTATATGCCGATTTGGACACCTCAATTATTGACGAACTGCCGCCGGGGCGTACACCCATTACGACGATTGCTATCTCTGAAGAGCGTCGCGCAGAAATTATCGAACGGGTCAATGTGGCCTGTACACAAGAAAAACGGCAGGCTTATTGGGTTTGCACCCTAATTGATGAATCGGAAGTGCTAGAAGCGCAGGCAGCAGAAGCTGTCGCAGAAGATCTCCATAAAATCTTACCGCACTTGCGTATTGGCTTAGTCCATGGGCGAATGAAACCCAGTGAAAAACAAGCTGTCATGGAGAAATTCAAGCTTGCCGAGCTAGATTTGTTAGTTGCCACCACGGTAATTGAGGTGGGCGTGGATGTGCCAAATGCCAGTTTAATGATCATTGAAAATGCTGAGCGTTTAGGACTTTCCCAGCTTCATCAGCTTCGCGGACGTGTGGGGCGAGGAAGTACTGCCTCTTTTTGTGTCTTGATGTATAAACCGCCACTTGGCAAAATTTCGCAGAAACGTCTGCAGGTCATGCGTGACACGCAAGATGGCTTTGTGATTTCGGAAAAAGATTTAGAAATTCGTGGCCCGGGTGAAATGCTTGGTACGAAACAAACCGGCATAACCGAATTCAAAGTGGCAAACCTCATGCGTGATCGTAAAATGCTCCCAACCGTCCAATTTTATGCTAAACAATTAGTACAAAAATATCCGCAGCAGGCAGACTTGCTCATTCGCCGCTGGCTGAATAATCGAGAGATTTACGGTAATGTTTAATGCTGAGATGATGGACATATTTTGAAACAACGTATTAAGAGACAAAAGCTGATTTGACAGGTGAATTATGACAGCGTTATCCAAACCTAGAATCCTCTTTTTTGATTCCGGCGTCGGAGGGTTAAGCGTTTACCAAGAAGTCCAAAAACGACTCCCAGATTGTCATTATCTCTATTGTTTTGATAATGCATTTTTCCCCTATTCTGAAAAATCGGAAGCACTCATTATTGAGCGTGTGAATAAAATTTGCACGCACCTTGATCGCTTATATGCCTTAGATCTCATTGTTATTGCTTGTAATACGGCCAGTACCATCGTATTACCCTCATTACGCCAACATTTCTCTATTCCCATTGTTGGCACGGTTCCCGCCATTAAGCCAGCAGCAGAA
Organism: uncultured Aggregatibacter sp.; assembly: GCF_938046485.1. NCBI lineage: Bacteria > Pseudomonadati > Pseudomonadota > Gammaproteobacteria > Pasteurellales > Pasteurellaceae > Aggregatibacter > uncultured Aggregatibacter sp. Next base: position 59,816 of record NZ_CALIWN010000031.1, read on the forward strand.
TACTCTTCGACAAAGCATATTGGTTTATTAGCCACAAAAGGAACTGTTAAACGAGAATATATCGATCATTTAATTGAAAAATATGCACAATCTTGTCGAGTTGAAAAAATCGGCAGCACCAAACTTGTCGAACTAGCAGAACGTAAATTACGTGGTTATCCTATTGATTTAAATGAAATAAGAACGGAGTTAAGCGAATGGATAATGATGCCCGATTTAGATGCGATTGTGCTGGGTTGTACACATTTTCCGCTCATAAAATCGGAAATTCAGCAATGCTTACCACAAGTGAGCCATTTCATTGATTCAGGGGAAGCAATCGCTAAACGAATAGCCTTTTTACTAAATGAAGTCAAAGTGCGGTCAAAAAATCATATGATTTCTCAAGTGTTTTATACAAAGCCATTTATCATTGAAGACGACTTATCAGAATGTCTTCATGCGCTTGGCTTTGAACAATTTAGCTTAATCCATATAAACAGTTAAAATTTCGACCGCACTTTTGATTGTGTTATGCCATCACATTATTGGGAGTCAGGTAAAATTTTAGTGGGTGTGACAATTTCACTTGGATAACATCCTAAAATTTTCAACTGGTGGCTAACTTGTTTTAATTCTTCCAATGCAGCCTGCGTGTCAGGATGATGAATATTCGCCTCAATTTCCAAATAAAACATTTCCTGCCATGGTTTCCCATAAATCGGACGGGAAGCTAATTTTGTCATGTTGATATTGTGTTTTTTAAACACCCACAACGCCTCCACCAAAGCACCAGCCTGCTGCCCCGTACTCATTAACAAGAGTGTTTTTGTATGAATTTGTGGCGAAACATTATGCGATTCTTTCGCGATAACAATAAAGCGAGTGATATTGTTTTCTTGGTTGGCAATATTGCGTTTCAGCACAGTCAAACCGTATAACTTTCCCCCTTCTTCGCTGCCCAAGGCGGCAATATTGGGTTTGTTCAATCCGGCAACCAACTGCATAGCATGAGAACTGCTTTCACAATATTCAATATGTACGCGATCTAAACCATGGATAAATTGACTACATTGCTGAATCACCTGAGGATGGCTATATAGGGTATCAATTTGACTTAACTCATGCTGCCCATTGACTAAAACGCAGTGCTGAATAGGATAAGCCAATTCCCCCACCAAAGACAAATCAGTGTGTTGCAACAGATCATAAACTTCGTTAATCGTGCCGGATGTGGTATTTTCCAATGGGAGAACACCATAATCTGCTTCACCGTTTTGCACTTTAGCAAAAACCTGATCAAAACTGGCACAACTTATTTCCACCAATTCTTCTTGGTATCGAGTGGCATAATTTCGTGCTGCCAAATGAGAATAAGATCCTCGCTTGCCGAGAAAGGCAATGTGGATGTTCTCCTCGCGTTGTGAATTCAACTTTTTCTGTAAATAAACTTGTTGCGTCAGCACCGAATCTTCAATAATTTTTTGGAAAATTGCAGTAATATATTGTGGCTCAAGTTGATAATTTTCATTTTCAGAAAATTGCACTAACTCTTGTAACAGCTGTTCTTCACGCACCACATCACGTAATGGCTTCTGTGTCATTTCTTTACTACGCGCCACATCAAACGCAAGACGATGACGCTCGGAAAGTAACTTTAATAAACTGCGGTCAATTTGGGTAATCTGCTGTCGAATTTCACTTAAATCCAATGACATAACTTTTCCTTTATTTGAATACTATTGCGTTTTTCAGTTCAAATTTTTTGGTATCGACGAGGAATTATCAGAAATTTCCTTAACGAATCAGCAACAATAAAGCATTTGCCGGTGCTAAGTTACCATAAAGAAACTGCACCATACTAGGACAATATGCCTAATCTTAGTGCAGTATATAAGACAAGTGGTTTATCAAGCTGGGATTATACTCTAACAACTATTTCGCCCGAGCCGGTGCAAATGTTGAAGAACGTAGAAAACCGTTAGAAACCGTTCCCTTTTGCGCAATCATGCTCTGAAAAAAGCTATTCACTTCTACGCACAATGTAACTTGATAAAGAGGGATCTTCCGTAAATTATTCGTTTCTGAACGAGGAGAAAGATGCTCTAATGTATTCAATGGTTTATATGGCTCACAAGCGGACGAATTACTCACTTTATCATATTGCTTTGAGTCAGGAGAAAAACGTTCCAAAGTCACTTTTGCTTTGTTCGCATTTCGATCGCCAAATAACATCAAGTTTGCTAACTGAATATATTGGTTCAAATCACCATCACTGCTACCAACAACGCTAAAACCGCCGGCAGCACCTTTTGTACCATCCGTTAATACTGCGTTACCGTTGTCACTATACAATTGAACCCTTTCACGTAATATACTCACTAAAGATAGAGAAGTATTATCTAACTTTGCTTGGGTCGAACGCTGAACGACTAAATCGGCTAGGAACGCAAAAACAATAACTAAAATCATCAGCGTAAGCGCAAATTCAATCGTCACTGAGCCTTTTTTACTTTGTCTAAAAGAACTCACTCGATTTAAAAAATTATTATTCATACCGTCTACCATAATTTTGTCGCAAACAAACCTAGCCAACTCTCTGGATGATTAAGGCGTAACAGGAAATTGAGAACGTTGCCATTCCTGCACCATAACAAATTCTCTGGTTAAAACATGTTGAACTAAAGAATTCGGAACAAAGGGCACCGGAACCAAAAACTTATACTTATACACGACCGTATAATAAGCTAATGTCGAACCTTTCCCATCTGTATCATATTGTGTTGCTCCACTCGATGATGGAATTTTTTTGAAGTCTTTATTTAGCAACGCATTGATACAAGATTTCCCTTGAGAACAATTAACATATTTGACATCAACATCATAACCGTTATTTTTATCTAACTGAAGGAAATTTCCTAATGTTGACTTCTCTTGTGCGTTAAGTTGCTTCTGAAGATTATTTTTAAAGACATTCAGATAACTGCCTTTACCATCATATTCATTCTTTGAAATTCTAACACTTTCAGTCACTGCCAAATCCCAATAGCTTGTTGTAATAGCAATCCGACAGAACTCTAGAATCAAACATACGGCAAGGAAATAAAAAGCAATTGTTAACACGAACTCAACAGGGGCTGCACCTCTATTACCTAATACAAACTTCTTTAGTTTCATATCAACGTTCCTGAAAATTATTTTGCAATATAATCTGAAATGCGTTCTGTTTTTCTAAGTGCATCAATTAACGAATCTGGTGAGGTATTCAAATTTTCTTTCAGGATAATATCTTTCGCATAATCAAGTTCATTGTTCTTCACTAAAGCAAAAACTAAATTATGAACCAAACGTTGCTCTCTAATACCATTCAAATATTGCGGCAATAATAAAGAAATTGCATTACGATAATCACCATTAATAATGCTTAACATTGCTAAGTTATTAATTGCAATAACATCATTCAGAAAATACTCGCGAGCTTTATCAAAATTCTCTCTTGCGCTATTTAAATCATTTAAATGCGCATAAGTCACACCGCGTAAATTATAAACTTCACCATTCGTTGGAGAGGATGATAACACCGCATTTTCAACATCCAATGCTTCTCTATAGCGTTTTAGCATATTGAGATTCTTAGCCTGCAAAATCTTTGCCTTTTCAGCCAAAGAACCGCCGGAACTTAAGATAGGCTGCAAATACAATAAAGATGAACTACTATCTCCTTTCTTGTAGTAAGCTTCAGATAATTTATAACGTGTTAATAAATCATCTTCATTTTTTAGAATACTACGATACATTGAAATCAACGCATCATAATTTCGCGTATTTTGATACAAGGTTTCTTTAGTTGTAATGCTTTCATCATCTGTGTAAACTCCAGCATCATCGGTGGAGCCACCCTCAAACATAGATGAACAAGCACTAATAGACAATAAAACACTACAAAATAAAGTTTTTTTGATAAGTTTAAAAGACATTTGGAAATACCCTCAATACGCCAGGAGCTAAAATTAATATAATAATCGGGAACATGATAAAAAGAATCAACGGAACGCTCATTTTAGCAGAAAGAGTCCCTAGTTTTTCTTCTATCGTTAATAACTGTAACTCTCGAATATCACTAGAAAGCTGGATGAGCTGATCATAGATAGACGAACCAAAATTTAAACTTTGTTGCATTACTGTACAAAACATTCTGATTTCAGTAGTCGGTAATGAAATTGCCAAATCTTGTAGTGCCTGCGACATACCTGTCAGCTCAGATTTTCGAATGACTCTCAACATAACATAAGATAAATCCGGATTTAGCTTTTTAAAATCTGTTGCAACCTGTTTTAATGCCGCTTCAATACTCACCCCTGTTTGCACATTAACTGCAACAAGATCAATAAAACTGGTTAAATCATTCATTATTTTTTTAGTTTTGGATTTTAAGACAAAACCGGTAAGAAATCCAGGAACAACGATAATGCCAATAAAAATCAATAAACAACTAATAATTAGGGAAAAACCCTCAGCATCTCGACCAAAAAACAAGTAATATACAAAGAATACTAAAGTCATAATCGCTAATTTTAGCTTAATATTCTTATCAATAATTCCCAAAACCTTTAATAAAGGATTATTATTAATTAATAACAATTCAAGTTCAATTTGCTGCTTTGTCTTATTTTTATTCGCTGCATCAGACTCATTAGCTTCAGAGAATCTACCGGCCAGAATATCTTCATTACGACGAAGGTTCTTACCACCCGAAATTGATATAAATAGTAGAACAAGAGAAAACGCAATAACTAATAGGTAAATTAGAAGTAATTTTACTGTCATGTTGACTTCCTCATTAATCCCCAAATAATCAACATACCAAACGCAACACTACCAAACACATAATATAATATATATCGCCCTGTAGGATCGGTGGTAATAAACTCAAAATTCTCCGGCATTGTAAATTTCATGAAAATAAAGAACCCAATAGGGAAACAAGCCACAATCATTGCTGACATTCTTGCTTCCGATGTCATTGCTTTTTTCTTTTTTTCCATCTTAGTACTATCGGCAATAACGCGTCCTAATCTTGATATAACCTCTTTTATCTGTCCCCCTTTACTCAGATTGGTCCGGATAATCGTAATAAAAAAGTAAAATTCTTTATATGGATAACGTGTATAACTCTCATCAAAAACAGCGATTGGATCCTCACCGATAGCCAAACGTCTATGAATATTTCTGAACTCAGCACCTAACTGCCCTGTCAATTCTTGTCCACAACGTTCCAGCCCTTGTAATAACCCTGCACCGGAAGAAGATGCTGCTATCAAAATCTGAATAACCTCTGGGAATACATTATTAAATACTTTTCTATTACGTCGTTGGCCTAACTTCCATATAAACATAACAAAAGCAAAAACAAAAATAATACTAAAGGTTAGTCTATCAATATGAATATAACTCACATTAATTGCAAAAAAAGCTAAGAATGATAAGACGCTAATTACACTATTCCGCAGAATATTCTTTCGTTGCCCACCTGAAAAATAGAATAACCATAGCGACAACTTAGACTTAATACCTTGAGCAAAGGTTTCTAATTTGTTCTCTGTACTATTATATTCATTAATTTTTTTCTTAGTCACAAACCAACTGGTCAATACATAAATGACTAACAATCCACCGAAGGCTAAAAGAATATAATAAAGTAAAGACATTAGTTCACTTCTCCAAAAATACTTTGCAATTCATTGCTAAGATTAAACACCTGTGCATTTTGGAAAACAACAGAGCGACTTAATAATCCATGATTGATAAACTCACCCATAATTTTCCCATTCGCATCACGGTATCTACTTGCCTTATAACTAAAAATATCCTGTAGAACAACCTGTCCATTTTCCATTCCCATCACTTCTGTGATGTTCATAATTTTTCTTGAACCATCATTGAGTCGGGAAGCTTGCACAATAACATTTACCGCAGATGAAATATTTCTCCGAATAGCCTCTAAAGGTAATGCCGCACTCGACATCATTACCATACTTTCTAGACGTGATATTGCGTCTCTCGGGCTATTCGCATGCAGAGTAGACATTGAGCCATCATGACCGGTATTCATTGCTTGCAACATTTGGAATGCTTCTCCACCACGACATTCCCCTACAATGATACGTTCAGGCCGCATACGCAAAGCATTAATCACCAAATCCTGCATACTCACCTCACCGGTATGCTCCACCCCGGCTAAACGTGTTTCTAGACGTACAACATGAGGTTGCTCTAAACGTAGCTCTGCCGTATCCTCAAGGGTAATAACCCGCTCAGTATGAGAAATATAGTTAGATAACGCATTTAATAACGTTGTTTTACCTGAACCTGTCCCCCCCGATACGATGATATTGACACGAGATCTTGCTGCTATAATTAAAAAGTTCGCCATATCACGCGTCATGGAACCAAAGCTTACCAACTCCTGTAAACTCTTTTTATTCTTACTGAATTTACGAATAGAAATAGACGTACCATCTAATGCAATAGGTGCAATAACGACATTTAAACGGCTACCGTCCGGTAAGCGAGAGTCTACCAGAGGACTACTATCATCAATACGACGACCTACTCGCGCAACCAAACGTTTTGCAATATCTGTCAACTGCTCATTATTGATAAATGTTTTATCTGTTTTTTCAAGAATACCTGCACGTTCCACCCAGATATCATTAGGACCGTTAACTAAAATATCATTTACCGTATCATCTGACATTAATTCTCGTAGTGGACCATAGCCACCGATTTCATCCGCCACCATTTCTGCCATGGCAAGTGCATCAGCAGACGAAATATACACGGAACTTTTATTAGCAACCCGGTTAACAATTTGAATTAACTCATTTACTAATAAGTTTCTGTCAGTTTGAAGCTGATCAATCTTTTCAATATCAAGATTACTTAAAACTTCACTTCTAAAAAATATCTGTTGCTCTTTAGTTAACATTTTTGACTATTCTACTTGTTAATGAGTTTTTCAAGGATTTGAGAAAATAGACTTTTCTTTTCTTTATCACCTAATTTACTATTACGTGAAACGGCACCTATAATTTTCATGGCTAAAGAGTTCATTTCTTTTTTCCCCTCTTTACCAAGATTAATATCTAATACCGTTTTTGTATTGGTATTTTTAATAAATGGTATTACACCATCAATTTGCGTTCCTAATAACACTTGAATATCACTTTTCGCCATTAACTTAGAGGTTTCAAGGCGGCTATCTGATATACAGACAAATGTTCTAATAGGTTTTCCTTGTGAACTACGGATACGCTCGCACTCATCTAAAAACTGTTTGGCTACTCTCAAAGAACTAATTTTTCGTTCTACAACTAATACAACATTGCTGTACTCATTTAAAAAATGAGAAAAATCATCCTTATGCACGTTATAAAGTGCCTGATCGTAAATAATAAAGTTATATTTATCTAACACCGCTTTAGAGAGTTGCTCTAGATTACCATCAAATAAATCAAGATGAGGGGCACCCTCAGTAATACTATTAGACAAACGTTTATCAAATAAAAGGTCAAGATCGTGAGATCCATTTAGCCCTTGAGCTAATAAGGTTGGAACCGCTTTATTTCGTGCGATTTCACTTGCAATATGAGCACTAATTAAGCTTGTACCGATTCCACCTTTACAACCTAAAATAGCAATTTTTACAGTATCTCTTACTCTCGGAATATTGACGCCAGAGACAATTTTATCAGCCATCTGGATTAATTGCGTGTGAGAGTTAAAGTATAAGACACCTTCTCCTAATAATTTTTGAGATAACGAAATAGAATCACTATCACCAACAACACAACACCAAACATTTTGGGGAACAACACTAAAGACATGATCAATAATTGTTTTATTATTTGATTCATTCCCGGCATCAATAATCACGCCTACATAATTTTCCGCAGCAAAAGACAAGCCTTCAGAAGAAACAAAAACATCTCGTTTAACAATTTCGATATTTTCTAAACCTCTCGTACGTAAAACTTGAGCGACTTCGCTTAAGATATTTTCACGTTGAGAAACGACAGCAATAATTCTTGCGTTATCAAACGAAACTGTTTCTTGATCCAGTAATAACATATAAATACCTACTTTAATACTTTAATTGAATACGTTCATTGCTTTTTAGTGCACAAGACGTTTCATTCGGATTCCAAAATACAGACTCTCCATAGCGAGCTCGACAAGTTGCTTTCTTCGCAGCATACTGGCTCACTTCAACATAAAGAGGATAAGTTGTATTTTTATACTTTCCACCCACAATCTGAATAGCATTCTTAGAAATACCGGCTTTAACTAAATCAGTATGTAACGCTTCCGCTTTCGTTTTAGCAGGGGAAGTGTGCCAAATAATTTTTACCTTCTTCTTTTTATTACTACCAATATCACGAATAATGGTATCTAAGAGAATCGTATAATCACGCTCGGTAATCGTTGCTAGAGGATATCGATTAATCAACTCAACCCGATTAAACTCACTATTTTGCGTTGCTTGTGCAACGGAAGCATCTTGAACTAATTCGCTTGATGCAAAAGTATGTAGCGATACAGAAACACCAATCAATGCTAAAAATGTATTAAAAGTTAACTTACTCATTGGATGAACCCACTATTCTTTAAGAAATTGGTTGTTAACGTATTATGGTAGCCATCTTTTAATGGCGTTGTATGGAAATAGCGCTCCATTGTGCCGGTTTGTTCGAATGTTGGATATACGACATCTTTCCCATCAACCGGTCTGACAGTGTTCACTGTCGCCACAATAATCAATTCTTTCTTATCTCGATTTGTTGTTGCGCTGCGGAAGAACGAACCAAGAATTGGAATATCACCTAATACAGGGATTTTATTAATCCCTTCAAGGTCCGTAGCACTAAACAGTCCTCCAATGATGAAACTTTCGCCATCAGCCACTTCAAATAAAGATTTTGATTTTCTCGTATTAAAATAAGGAAGACTGCCATCACTACCAAAATTATAATTGCCGGCAATAGAACTCACGCTTTGATCAAGCACTAAACGAATTCGATTATTTTTCTGCACTTTCGCAGCCACAAATAATTTAACACCGAATTCTTTATATATAATTGTCGCACGGCCATTATTATCACGCTGAACAAATGGTACTTCCCCACCAATTAAAATATCGGCAGTCTCACCTGAAAGCATAGAAATATTTGGTTCAGCCAAAATTTTACCGTTTGATTGATCGTCTAAGGCATTAATAAAGGCCGCAAGTCCCGGTGCAGTAATGGTCAAACCACCTTGTGCACCAGTATATCCACCACCAAAACCAAAGCTTCCGCCAAAGACCGCACTTCCATTTCCACTTAATGGTCCCGTTCCTTGTATATGGCCCCAATTAATCCCCATTGCTTCAGATATTTTTTTATTTACTTCCACAACCGTTAATTTTACATTAACTTGTGTGGCATCACCGACATTAGCATTATCAACCACATTCTCATAGTTGTATTTATCCAAGAATGGGAATGTTTCATCACCTAATTTAGTTTCAATAACTTTTCTTTTTCCGCCCATCGCCTCACCAACAATGCGGTGAACCTCATCACTTTCTTCCTGTGTTTTTGCTTTACCTTCAATCACATAGGCTTTACCGACTTTCTTAACAGAAAGGTTAGAATTCGGGAAACGAGCCTTAAGTTGGTTATTTGTATCATTGATACTACTTACAACCGAATCCACATTTACAGTGTCTGATGTCAAAGGACGACCATCTGCACCAAAAGACGTCACTTCAGCACGCCCTTCATCTTTAGCATAAATAATAAAGGTGTTATCGTCTAAAATTTCATAATCAGCCACATTGGGAGAAGAAACAAAAATGGTGTCTATTTTTTCTTTAGTTTGAACAAGGCGCGTTGCACCTTTTTCCATAGGAAACGTTTGCGCAGAAACTTGAAAAGAAGCAAAAGCACAAAAGATCAACCCTGAAATGATGTGTTTTTTTCTAAAAATAGAATTCAAAGTCGGCATTTTATAGACCTCTTAATTTTCTGATGAATGTGCCACGGGAATCAATATACTGAGACGTATTCTCAGCAGGTAATACGACGAGTTTAGAGTCTTTGTCTAGAGAATAAAAATTCTTTGCCTGTGCGCCTGTAACTTTTAGAGCAATAAATCCGACATATTCCATGTCAGAAGCAAAACCATCATCCGGCTTTCTCAAATTCCCTTCATCATCATCTGTTTTTGGTAATGGGAACGTTTTTGACTGTAACACTAAAACTCTTGGCGCCACCTTAATAAGATTTTTTCGTTCGTTTGAATTTCGAGAATCACTTGCAATCTGCTGGTTAAACACAGACACATAATCCCCTCCACTTACTGTAGTAAGAATATAAGCATCTTCAGGTCGAATATAAACGCGATAGGCCACTTCCTGATTCGGATTTAAACTTGCCGTATAAAAACCAGGGTCATTTGGTGAAAGAAGGGTCTTCGGTGATATGAAAGAGCCGGAAACCAAGTTCTCAGCAACTAAAAAGCCTTGCAGACTATTATTAATCGCTAAATCACGCACATCATTACTGACTAACGGGCTATCAACAGTAACTGTCATTTCGTTGAGTGCATAATCCTCTGCTTGTAACAAGCGACCTTTGTTTACATCGCGTTTCAGCTGAGCAACTAAAATTAGCTTTTCTTCAACTTTCTTTTCTGGCTCTACTTGCTCTGCAACTTGCTGAGCCGGTGTTTCATCGCCGCTAGGCAAAAACATAATACCTGCTATACCCACAAACAGTATGAGCAATGAAATAATTAAGAGAGTTCTATAGTTCATTTTTTTACCCTTTTTGTTTTAATAAAAAGCATTATCAAGCACTAGGCACGCTTGATAATGCCAAATTCGTTAGAAATCCCAGACTAATCGCCACCCCATAAGGCAATCCACGCGCTTTTATTGATTTACGGTAAAAAAGCCAGCCGATAATAATAAGAAATAATCCGGCAATGGCTGTAAAGAAGAAGAAGAAAATTATCTGCTCATAAGGAATCATAAGCATTAACACGGCTATAAGCTTTATATCACCTGCGCCCATCACATGCAACATAAAAAGAACAAACCCGACCACAAGCGCTACAAGTGCTGGAACAAGAAAAATAGATTGGTATTGTAATAAACTGAGGGGAACAACAATAAAAAACAATAGCGCAACAACACGATTACTGATAACTCGGTCTCGGACATCCGTATAACTCAATCTGAGAAGGAGACAAACTAAGACAATGTGTAAAGCAATAATTAGATAATTCATTGTGTCAGGCGCTTACTTTAAGTGAGTAAATAGTGTTCATTACTTCGTTGAAAATATTCAACATCTTCTAATTTAAGAAATTATTAGAATGTCAGCCCCATCACGATGGTCGCCACAGCTATCAGGTCATTTCTAATGGTTGATACTAAACTAGGATACGTATAAAAAGTTGCAACAATCATTGCCGCAACGGCAACCGCAATAAGACCATACTCAGTCGCAGTTACCCCTTTTTCTGAAGACTTAAATTCGTTAAATATACTTTTTAATTTTATAAAAAAAAGATTCACGTTAAAATATCTCCTCACTAAATCAAGTTATTAAAAAGGCCTCTATTAGGAGGCCTTTATATAAACTAAATATGTCTACTAATTAGATTGTAGCACCGCTAACTTTAGTTGTTAAGGTTGAGAATTTAGTTTTTAATGCATCGATGAAGCCGCCTTTGTTGTAGAATACAGCAACGATTAATACTGCGATTGCTACTGCGATTAGACCGTACTCGATTGCAGTTACACCTTCGTTATTTTCTTTGAAAGAACGGATTGCTTCGGTAACTTTAACGTATGCTTTAGTAGTTAATGCGTTTAACATTTTTAATACTCCTAATGTGAGATTTTAGATTTAAAATGAACAAGTCTGTTTGAATTATTAATCAATTCCAGTTCACTTAACCAGCCTACCTAATTAACTGAACGAGGCCTATTATAGTGATTCAAAAATAAAATGCAAACGTTATCGTCAAACCGCAAAATCTCTATAATACATAATAAAATCAAATGGTTAAATGGTATCTTATACACATCAAAACATAACATTTGCCATGTTTTACATAAAATTTACAATTCTAATATTTCATTACGTTTATAGATAAAAAATGATGTTTTTGTGCATAAAAAACCAGCAACTCAAACATAAAAAATCACTGAGTTCTATTCGCGTTCATGCTATATTGGCGCAGCTTTTGGCGGCACACTACGCTTAAATCAAGCTGAACAATCCATATTGCGCCAAAACGCAGAAAGAAAAGTGCGGTCAGAAATCACAATGAATTTAGGAGAGCAGAATGGGTAAGATGATCATTGATTTACAAATCGCTTGCGAACAAGAAACCGGCTTGCCAACCGCAGAACAAATCGAACAATGGGCAACAGCCGCGGTACAACCGCAGAGCGATGAAGTGGAAATGACCGTGCGGATTGTGGATGAAGCGGAAAGCCATGCCTTGAATTTGAATTATCGCGGTAAAGATCGCCCGACCAATGTGTTGTCTTTTCCTTTTGAGTGCCCTGATGAAGTGGAGCTGCCGTTACTCGGCGATTTGGTGATTTGCCGCCAAGTGGTAGAGCGTGAAGCGCAGGAACAAGACAAACCTGTCATGGCGCATTGGGCGCACATGGTAGTACATGGCAGTTTGCATTTACTTGGTTACGATCACATTGAAGATGATGAAGCGGAAGAAATGGAAAGCCTAGAAACTCAAATCATGACGGAGCTGGGCTTTGCAGATCCGTATTTGAGCGAGAAATGAGCCGAGAACTCCTCGTTTTAGTGGGCGAGGATGACTTCCTTGCCCACCAACTAAACCATAACCTTTCGCTTAAAAGTGCGGTCTGGATTGGCGATGTTTCGCCGCACTTTAATTCCCAATCTTATTTTCCTTTTAGCAAAACGAAAAATCTGCTCGGAAGTGAATTGCCTGCCATCATTTATGACGCACGACAAGGCATTCACTTGGATGCCCTTGCTATTGCGGCAGGTACATTGCAGGACGGTGGTCAGCTATTATTGTTGTTTAATCATTGGGCAGATTTAGCCAACCAACCGGACAGTGACAGCCTGCGTTGGTCGGGCGAAAAACACGCCATAAACACACCGCACTTTATCGCCTTTTTGCAGGAAAAAATCGCAAAATACGGTTTTCCTGTTTATCAAAGCACGCCCTTAACGCTTGCCTCGCCGATGCCTCAAAAAGACCGTTCAACCCACTGTCAGCCAACCTTAGAACAAGCCCGTTTATTGCAACAAATGGCGGAAGCCGAGGAAGCGATTTTGATCGTCACGGCAAAACGTGGGCGTGGAAAATCGGCGTTGGCGGGACTCTTTGCCAAACAGCAACTGGCACAAAACCAGCCGGTGATTCTCACAGCCCCGAATAAAAGTGCGGTCAATATTTTCAATGAATTTGCCGGGGTGGACATCACCTTTATGCCGCCTGATGAACTCAGTCAAAACCTCAGCGACGCGCCACAACAATTTACCAACCATTGGTTGTTTGTGGACGAAGCGGCGATGATTCCGCTAGACATCTTATTTCGTCTAACTAAGGCTTTTAAACGCGTTGTGTTGACGACCACCCTTCACAGCTATGAAGGCACGGGCAGAGGCTTCTTATTAAAATTCATGGCGAAAACCGACCGCACTTTGCGTCATTTTGAACTGTTTACGCCGTTACGTTGGCAGGCAGATGACAAACTGGAAGCGTTTATTGACGACCTGCTGCTGTGCGATTGCGAAGATCGTCTGCCACAACCGCCTTATGATGGGGCGCTTACTGAGCAGATCCAAATTTCTCATTGTGAACGGATTCCTCGTGATCAAATGGAATCTGTTTACGGCTTGCTGACCTTGGCGCATTATCGAACCTCGCCTTTGGATTTACGCCGTTTATTGGATGCGCCACAGCAGCAATTTTACCTTGCTCACGCGCAGGATGCCTTGCTTGGTTGCGTATGGGCGGTGCCGGAAGGCGAGTTGGCGGATAAAACGTTAATTCGCCAAATTCGACGTGGCGAACGTCGCCCGCGTGGCAATTTAGTGGCGCAAATGCTGTGTTTCCAAGCAGGGTGGGAAGAGGCGTGTGCATTGCGCTCTCTGCGCATTTCCCGTATCGCCGTGCAACCCAACTGGCAACAGCAGGGGCTTGGACAACGTTTAATTGCCAAGATAAAACAACAGATGAAACAACAGGGCGCAGTGGATTTTCTTTCCGTCAGTTTTGGTTACACGCCGGAACTGTTGGCATTCTGGCAAAAGTGCGGTTTCATTTTGGTACATTTTAGTGAAAGCAAAGAAGCCAGTAGCGGCTGTTATTCGGTGGTGGCGTTGTGTCCCTTGAGTGAGGAAGGGCGAGCATTCGTGCAACAGGCAGAAAAACAATTTCAGCGCAATTTGCCTCTTTCTTTACATCCGTTGGCGACACAGTTTACTCGAACAGAAATAGATTGGACGCTGGATAGCTCGGATTGGCAATTATTAACCGATTTTGCCAATTTTTTCCTTCCGTTATCTTCCGCCTTACCGTCGATTCGGCGTTTAATCAAATCGGCAGGCGAATTGCCTTTCCCGTTGTTAGCGGATTATTGCAAACAGCCGGAAAAAAGACCGAATAAAAAAACGTGGTTAGAAAATTGTCGCTTGGAAGTGAAGAAATGGTTGCAAAAAAATGCCGTCCTTTTATGATAACAATCCCTTAACAATTTAAAAGAAAACAAAAACCAAGGAGACAAAAATGAGCGAAGAAGGCAAAAAAAGTTGGGTGAAACGTGCCTGGGAAGCCTATTCTGATTTCTGTAAAGAAGCCGGTATTGATCAAGGGACTTGCCGTGGCTGCGTGCCTGTGGTGAAGTTTGATGAAGATCCCGAGAAACAGGAAAAGAAGCCGCATGATATTCAACATTCATAATGGGTAGGCTGCGCAAAACGCAGCCTATGGCAATATTATAGGGCTAAAACAAGGACTCCCGATAAAATTAACCCTGCGCCTAGAATTAATTTCATACTGATAGGTTCGCCTAAAACAACCACCCCAAGAATAATCGCAATCACCACACTGAGCTTATCAATCGGCGCCACCCAAGAAGCAGGCGCTAATTGTAAGGCGCGGTAGTAACATAACCATGAAAGCCCTGTTGCCACACCGGACAGAACCAAAAAAACGACCGGTTTGGCGGCAATATGCTGTGGCAGTTGCCATTCATTTCGCATTGTAATAATCGCTATCACAACAAATAAAATGACGACAGTGCGGATAAATGTTGCAAGATTGCTGTTTAACCCTTCTACGCCTAACTTGCCTAAAATTGCCGTTAAACCGGCAAAAAATGCGGAACCGATCGCAAACCCTACCCAATTCATGTTTTTCCTCTAAAGTTTCTATCTATTTTCCAGTATAATGTGCCTGCCTTTTTAACCAGGCTTTTGACCTATAGCCTAGGCATTTTATCACACAATGTTGTACGGCATTGATCCTTTCTTGTGATGTAAACAGGAATTGATCACGCCGTATTCACTACGGATAAACGGATTCATGAATCACAAAATTAAAATTCAAATTGCTTATGCCCTGCCAAATCATTATTATTTAAAAGCCTTTACGGTAGATGACGGCACAATGGTTCAAACAGCAATTTTGCAATCGGGAATCCTAACACAATTCACCGACATTGATTTACGCAACAATAAGGTGGGTATTTTTAGTCGCCCCGTGAAATTGACGGATTTGCTCAAAGAAGGCGATCGTATTGAGATTTATCGCCCACTCCTTGCCGATCCGAAAGAAATTCGGCGTAAACGCGCTGAAGAACAAGGAAAGAAAAATAAATCATCCTGATTGGGAAAGATCGCAAATCTCCCCCAATTTTAAGCGAGTTATTTGGGTGCCATCCTATAAGGTTCAAGTCGCAAGCCCAACCCATAATTATTCAGGCAAACGATTTGACCGCAACCTTGATTCAATTCTTGCTTATCCACGCTTGTCAACGATTCGCCGATGATTAGCCGATGAGCCAGTGAATCAAACCTGTTATTTCACAGCTTAATAAGGGATTCAAAATGAACAAGAACTGCCTTCCATTCGATATTACGCCAGAAATCTTTTTACGTGATTACTGGCAAAAAAAACCGCTCTTAATTCGTAACGGACTACCGGAAATTATCGGTCAACTTCTGCCCGATGATATTTTAGAGCTCGCCCAAACAGATGAAGTTGTTGCACGTTTAGTAAAACAACACGCTGAAGATCACTGGGAACTGCGTAAAGCTCCATTATCCGCACAAGATTTTGAAAATTTGCCTGAGAAATGGTCTGTTTTAGTGCAAAATTTAGAACAATGGTCGCCAACTTTAGGTGCCCTTTGGAATAAATTTAGCTTTATTCCACAATGGCAACGTGATGATATTATGGTGTCTTTCGCGCCACAAGGCGGTTCTGTTGGAAAACACTATGACGAATATGATGTTTTCCTCGTTCAGGCCTATGGTCACCGACGCTGGCAGTTAGGTAAATGGTGTGACCCGACCACCGAATTCAAAGCCGATCAACCGATTCGTATTTTCGATGATATGGGCGACATTATTTTTGATGAAATTTTAGCACCGGGTGATGTGCTTTATGTGCCTTCTCGCTTATCTCATTATGGCGTTGCACAAGATGACTGCTTAACCGTTTCTTTTGGTTTACGCTATCCGAATAGTGCCGATTTGTTTGAAAACATTGAACAAAGCCTTTGCCATACAGATTTGGATGTCAGTGAATTAGCCATTCCGTTCCGACTTGCGCCACCTGTGCAAAACACCGGCGAATTAACCGCTGATTCCGTAAAAGAATTAAAACAGCAATTCTTGCAACAACTTGCACAGTCAACACAATTCGATCACTTATTCCAACACGCCTTGGCGACTACCGTCAGCCGCAGACGTTATGAATTGCTTGCCACGGAAGACATTGCCGATCTTGATGATGTTCGAGAAACCTTTGAGCAAGGCGGAAAATTGCTGCAAGACAATAACTGTAAGTTAGTTTATACCACAAGCCCTCTTCGTCTTTATGCCAATGGCGAATGGTTAGATGAATTAAGCCCTGCTGAAGCGGCAATTTTAAAACATCTCGCCGATGGTAAAGCCGTTGATTATGCTTTCTTGCGTCAATTAGCCGACGCCGATAATACCGTGTCGCTTGACGTATTATTTGACAGCATCTGCAACTGGTTAGATGATGGCTGGGCGTTGTTATACGAATAATCAGTCATGGCCGATAACATTTATTCTGTCAGCCAACTCAATCAATCTGTGCGATTGATGTTGGAAAATCAGCTGGGGACGGTTTGGCTTACCGGCGAAATTTCTAACTTTAGCCAACCGGTTTCCGGTCATTGGTATTTAAGTTTGAAGGACGAAAACGCTCAGGTGCGTTGTGCGATGTTCCGCATGAAAAATCTGCGTGTGAGCTTTCGTCCGACCAATGGAATGCAAGTGTTGGTGCGTGCCAATGTGAGTTTGTATGAGCCTCGTGGCGATTATCAACTGATTATTGAAAGCATGCATTTAGCCGGTGAAGGATTATTAATGCAACAATTTGAAGCATTAAAACTGAAGTTAGCGGCAGAAGGGTTATTTGCCCAACATCTCAAAAAAAACCTACCGCACTTTAGCAAGGCGGTAGGGATTATCACGTCAAAAACCGGCGCGGCATTGCAGGATATATTACACATTTTGCAACGTCGCGATCCCAGCTTAAAAATCATCATTTATCCGACAGCTGTTCAAGGTAAAGACGCCGCCACTGAGATTGCGCAAATGATTGAACTGGCGAATCAACGGCAAGAAGTGGATGTCCTGATTGTCGGCCGTGGTGGCGGTTCCTTAGAAGATTTATGGTGTTTTAATGAAGAAATAGTGGCGCGTGCCATTTTTCATTCTTATCTTCCGGTGATTAGTGCGGTAGGGCATGAAACCGATGTCACCATTGCGGATTTTGTTGCCGATTTACGCGCACCAACGCCCTCTGCCGCCGCAGAATTGGTCAGTCGAAATCAAACGGAATTATTGCAACAACTTCAATACCGCCGGCAACGTCTTGAAATTGCCCTAGATCGTCTCTTTGCAGAAAAGCAACAAAAGCTAAAACAGCTGTCTTTGCGATTACACAATCAACACCCACAGGCACAACTACGTATTCAACAACAGCTCATCACGCAGTTAAGCCATCGGCTGCAACAAAGCTTACGTCATCGTTGGCAAAAAAAGGCGGAAAATCTGACCGCACTTTCAATGCGATTGTATAAAAACCCGCTTCCATTACGCCTACAACAATATGAACAGCAGCTTGCGCAGCTAAAAGTGCGGTTAAATTCTCACATGAATTTAACGCTCAGTCTTCAGCAAAAACAGTTAGCACATTTGTGTGGCAAGCTGGATAGTTTAAGTCCGTTAAAAGTGTTGGCACGCGGCTACTCTATTACACAAAATCAACAAAATTTAACGATTCGTTCGATGAAAGACGTGAATGTCGGTGAACAAATCAAAACCCGACTGCCCGATGGCGATATCATTAGCCAAGTCATCCGATTAGAAGAAAAAGAATGATATTTTGACTTGTCCGCTTGCCAACACCACCACGGAGAGGCATAAATCACGTTTCAAAATAAATGAATCGGATTTTAATTTCATTTCCAACGCAAAGGAAAAATTATGCAACCTACTTTAATTGTAAGAAATCTCGGTATCCAAGATTATCAACATGTATGGCATAACATGCAGGCGTTTACCGATAATCGCACGGCAGATACGCCTGATGAAATTTGGTTAGTGCAACATCCCTCCGTCTTTACTCAAGGTCAAGCCGGCAAACCGGAGCATTTATTGCAACGTACGGAAATTCCGGTGGTACAATCAGATCGTGGCGGGCAAATCACTTATCACGGCTTAGGGCAACAAATTATGTATGTGCTGATTGATATTAAGCGCCATGAGAATTTAAATGTGCGTCAATTAGTGACCGCACTTGAACAATCGGTGGTGAAAACATTGGCGGATTATGGCATTGAAGGCTACCCAAAACCGGATGCGCCCGGTGTGTATATTGATGGCAAAAAAATTTGTTCTCTCGGTTTGCGCATTCGTCATGGTCGTTCTTTTCACGGCTTAGCGTTTAATATCAATATGGATTTAACGCCTTTCCATCAAATTAATCCTTGTGGTTATGCCGGATTAGAAATGTGTCAACTGGCGGATTTCATTGGCAGTGAGCGGGCGGATTGCCACCAAGTTTCCCTCCAATTAGTTAAGCATTTTTCCACGCTGTTAGGGTATAATGTAACAAATCATTAACAGTCTTAGTGAATTACCGTTTAATCTCGTTACCCTTGCCATTTACTCGCAATATAAGGAATTTCAATGGGAACACCTTTTAAGATGGAGCGCGGCGTTAAATATCGTGATGCCGCCAAAACCTCTATTATTCCGGTAAAAAATATCGATCCTAATCAGGAATTACTGAAAAAACCGGAATGGATGAAAATCAAAATTCCCGCCAATGGCGCGCGAATTCAAAGTATTAAATCCGGTATGCGCCGCCACGGATTGCATTCTGTCTGTGAAGAGGCCTCTTGCCCAAACCTGCACGAATGTTTTAATCACGGCACGGCAACCTTTATGATTCTTGGGGCGATTTGTACCCGCCGTTGTCCGTTCTGTGATGTGGCACACGGCAAACCGCTTGCACCGGATCCGGAAGAACCGCGCAAATTAGCGGAAACTATTCAAGATATGAAATTGCGTTATGTGGTGATCACTTCCGTTGACCGCGATGATTTACCTGATCGCGGTGCCGGTCACTTTGCCGATTGCGTACGCGAAATTCGTGCCTTAAATCCGAACATTAAAATTGAGATTTTAGTGCCGGATTTCCGTGGACGCATTGAGTTGGCGTTGGAAAAATTAAAAGACAATCCGCCGGATGTGTTTAACCACAATTTGGAAAATGTGCCACGTTTATATCGTGAAATTCGTCCGGGTGCAGATTATCAATGGTCGTTGCGCTTACTGAAAGAATTTAAAGCCATGTTCCCACATATTCCAACCAAATCCGGACTAATGGTAGGCTTAGGCGAAACCAACGAAGAAATCTTGGAAGTTATGCAGGATTTGCGTGATCACGGTGTTACCATGCTCACTGTCGGTCAATATTTACAACCAAGCCGACACCATTTACCGGTTGCCCGTTATGTGCCTCCGGCAGAATTTGATATGTTCCGCGAAAAAGCACAAGCCATGGGCTTTGAGCACGCTGCTTGCGGCCCGTTCGTCCGTTCTTCCTACCATGCCGACTTGCAAGCCAGTGGCGGATTGGTGAAGTAACGTCCCCATTTAAGAAATAAAACAGATCTGCGCATTAATTCACTCGTCTTAATGCGCAGATTTTTTTATCTATTATCTATGCGTAACAATATAACTCACTGTGTTGACAAAAAATTCTTCCGTCCGGGAATGTCTATTTTCATATTTTTATTTTAGGTTTGGTCGTGCATCAAGATGCACGCTACACACGAAATCGTGAATATCCGAAAGAGTTAAATAAAGTTCCGTAGGCGGTTTGGTCGTGCATCAAGATGCACGCTACGTACGAAATTGTGAATGTCCGAAAGGGTTAAATAATGTTCCGTGCGTGGTTGGTTGTGCATTAAGATGCACGTTACACATGAAATCGTTACGGATCGAAGTTAATAAAAAAGACCGCAAAATTGCGGTCTTTCTAAGTTGGTGCTCTGGGCGAGACTTGAACTCGCACGACCTACGGTCACTACCCCCTCAAGATAGCGTGTCTACCAATTCCACCACCAGAGCTTAATTTGATAAGTTTTATTATTGAGGAATATCGCTATTTTTTGTATCTAACACAGCCGGTGCTTTTTGCTGTTGTTGCTGAATTTCTTCAGCCGTGCCGGATAAATCATCAAATGCACCTTGCTTCACATTATTTTTGTGTGAGTTGATGTTACCAATAACAATACTAATAATAAAGAAAATCGTTGCTAAAACTGCCGTTGTTCTAGAAAGGAAGTTACCTGCACCGGCTGCACCGAACACGGTACCGGATGCGCCACCACCAAAAGATGCACCGGCATCTGCGCCTTTACCTTGTTGTAACAGGATAAAAGCGATAAGGGCAATGGAAACAACCAAATAAAGGATTAACAACGCTGAATACATTTTATCTTCTCTAATTTAGCAAATTCTAATGAAAAATAACGGCGCAGATATTAGCGAATATCTTAGTACTTCGCAAGTTGTTTTATGTATTTTTACGCTATTTGGTGCAAATTCACTCAGTAAAAACATTTTGAAAAACGACCGCACTTTTAACCCTCGTTAACTTTTCTGGGATCTCGGCGCTCGCTTTTTCATATCTTGATTATACCGACTCAACTCGCGTAACGCAGAAAAATTAATATAATGCAATAATTCCGGCAAAAGCTGTGTGAGGTTTTGCATAAATTGCTGATAACTCGCCTGTTTACGGCTAATGCCATCAAGCTGTGACTCCCAATGTGCCGTCATGTCAGGCTGTGTTGCCACATCCGGTAATGCGTTAATTAAGATTCGTCCCGCCTCTGTGCTGTGAATATTACGCCCTTTTTTATAGAGAAAACCACGCTTAAACAGCAATTCAATAATGCCCGCACGCGTCGCTTCCGTGCCTAACCCATCGGTTTCACGCAAGATTTTTTTCAACGCTTTGTCTTGCACGAAGCGGGCAATGCCTGTCATCGCAGAAAGCAAGGTGGCATCTGTAAAGGGTTTCGGCGGTTGCGTTTTTTTACTGACGATTTCGCCCTTTTCACAATGCAGTATTTGCCCTTTTTTGACGACCGGCAGCAGCGTATCTTGCTGTTCATCGTCGCTGTCTTCTTTACCCCAAAGCTGTTTCCAACCGGCAATTTGCAAATTGCGAGCCTGCGCGATAAAAGTCCCTCCGGCAATATTCAAGGTGATTTTACATTTACGATATTCCGCGTCAGGACAGAACTGCATCAAATATTGTCGAGCAATCAGAAAATAAATATTTTGTTCCGCCGGACTCAAACTCACCGGGCGGTTCTTTGCCGTCGGAATGATGGCATGGTGCGCTTCGACTTTTTTATCATTCCAACAACGATTTTTTTGTTCAGGATCAATAATTTCCGGCAAAGGTTGAAATTGCGTTAAATGGGTAGAAATAGCATTCATCACCGCCATGCGATCCGCAAAATGTTCTTTTGGCAAATAACGGCAATCGGAACGCGGATAAGTAATCAATTTATGGGTTTCATACAAACGTTGACAGGTATCCAGCACTTCCTGTGCCGACATACCGAACCGCTTGGCTGCATCAATTTGCAACGCGGATAAGGAATAGGGCAACGGTGCCGTTTCTTTTTCCCGTTTATCCGAATAATCCGTTACTTCCGCCGGTTGGTCGGTAATGCGCTTCACCACATTTTCCGCCAGCGCATGAGATAATACGCGCCCATCCTCGTCTTGATAATCTTCACAGGCTTTGCTCGGCTGCCATAAGGCAGAAAAAAGTGCGGTGGATTTCTTGGGTGTTTTTTCCTCTTTTGAGTCACGCAACCAAGCCAACACTTCAAAGAAATCTTTTGGTTGGAAATGCTCGATTTCTAAGTCACGGCGTACGATAAGGCCAAGTACGGGCGTTTGTACTCGCCCAACAGAAAGCACACCGTTATACCCAGCTTGTCTGCCACGAATGGTGTAAGCACGGGTCATGTTAATACCATAGAGCCAATCGGCGCGAGCGCGCGCTAAAGCGGAGGTGGCAAGAGGAACAAAATCACGATTCGGTTGTAATTTTTTGATAGCTTTTTCTACCGCACTTGGGTTCAAATCGCTGATTAAACAACGCTGAATCGCATTGCGTTTTTCCGGTGGTAAATTGAGATAACTGAACACTTCGTCCACCAGTAATTGCCCTTCACGATCCGGGTCGCCTGCGTTAACGAGGATATCCGCTTGCTGCACCAACTTTTCAACGGTTTTCAGCTGTTTATAGGTTTCTTTTTTCGGAATTAACTGCCACTTTTGCGGCACAATCGGCAAATCCTCTAAGCGCCATTGTTTGAAACGGGCATCATAGGCATTGGGTTCTGCTTGTTCCAGCAAATGCCCTACACACCAGGTCACACAGTCGTTATCACCACATTTGATAAAGCCATCACCGCGTTGGTGCGGTTTCGGCAAAACATCCGCGATAGCGCGTCCAAGGCTTGGTTTTTCTGCTATAAAAAGTCGCATAAACAAGAAAACGCAGAGGAGAGAAAAGATTAGCCGATTTCGCGGCGACCTAAGAAAGAATGGGTCAGCGTGGTGCCATCTACCATTTCCAATTCACCGCCCACCGGAATGCCGTGGGCAATGCGGCTGACTTTGACGTTTTGTTGCAAACACAATTCTGCAATGTAATTCGCCGTAGCATCGCCTTCGACAGTGGGATTTGTCGCCAAAATCACTTCCTTGAAGGATTCTGTTTGTAAGCGGTTCTGCAATAAATCCAAGCCGATCTCTCGTGGGCCAATGCCGTCCAATGGCGACAAATGCCCCATAAGCACAAAATAACGCCCGGAAAATTGCCCGGTTTGCTCAATGGCAAGAATATCTGCCGGCATTTCCACCACACAAAGCAACCCTGAATTTTGACGGCGAGGGTTGTTACAAATAGGACAAACCTCTTCTTCCGTGAATGTACGGCAATGTTCGCAATGCCCAATTTTCGACATGGCTTCCGTCAACCCTTGTGCTAAACGCATACCGCCACTACGGTTACGTTGCAATAAATGATACGCCATACGTTGTGCGGATTTCGGGCCAACGCCCGGTAATACACGTAAGCTTTCGATCAAATTTTCTAACAAGGGACTGGTTTGCATAAGGTTCTCGGTGAATTGACTGAAAAAATAAACCGCACTTTAGTGATAAAGTGCGGTAAGTTTTACGGACGTTTTTTAGAATGGCATTTTGAAGCCCGGCGGCAATGGCATACCGGCGGTGATAGATTCCATTTTTTCTTTTTGCAAATCATCCGCACGACGTACAGCATCGTTGTACGCTGCAGCGATTAAATCCTCTAACATTTCCTTATCGTCTTCCATTAAGGAAGGGTCAATTTCCACACGGCGGCAATTATGCGCCCCGTTAATGGTAATTTTCACAAGGCCGGCACCGGCTTCACCGGTTACTTCTAGTTGTGCGATTTCTTCGCGCATTTTTTGCATTTTTTCTTGCATTTGTTGAGCTTGTTTCATTAAACCGCCCAAACCGCCTTTTCCGAACATAGATTTTCTTCCCTTAATTTACATAAAAAAGTGGTCGCATTTTAGCGAAAAATTTCTGACTTGAAAACGATCAATTTCGGATTAAATTGCGCCCCATGGTGATTCATATTATTATCCGTCCCCTTAAAAATACACAGAAAAATAACCGCACTTTTCAAGGAAAATTATGGAAACCCGACACTACATCACCACGGCCATCGCCATACTGGTCTTACAATTTATGCTGTTCGGTTTTAGCCGTACCCTCGGCTGGCTTTTTAATCTCAACCGCAAGACACGCACCAAGCTAACCATCATCCTATTTTTATTCTTCAATATTTTGGTTTCTACTGCGCCATTGCGTCTGTATGCCGAAAGTTTTCGCGTAAGCGCCTTGCTTCTCACCTTGTTGCTCTTTTCCACGTTTAGCAGTGCCATCGTAGGCATACTGCATCGCTTTTTTAAACCTTGGGATAACGCGCTAAAATTACTCTATCCGATACTCTTTTTAGGGTTTATTGGACTGGGTTTATATAACGCTTACACACCAGTGATACGTCATTATCAAGTCAAGCTGGATAAACCAATGCAACCTTTACGCATTGGTATGGCAAGCGATTTGCATTTAGGGCGTTTGTTTGGTTCAACACAGTTAGATACCTTGGCTGACATCATGCGGCAGGAAAAAGTAGATATTATTTTGCTCCCCGGCGACATTATGGATGATAACGTCAACGCCTATTTAGCAGAAAAAATGCAACCGCACTTTGCCAACCTGCAAGCCCCACTTGGCGTGTATGCCACCCTGGGAAACCATGATTTCTTTGGCGATCAACAACGCATTGAAGCGGAAATGCGCAAAGCGGGGATCATTCCCGTGATGGATGAAAGTGTCGTGATTGATGGACGTTTTACCCTCATTGGGCGCAATGACGACCTCGTTAAAAACAGACCAACGGCGGAGCAATTACTAAAAGGTGTCAATACGGCATTACCGGTGATTTTAATGGATCATCGTCCAACAGAGATTGAACAACACGCCAATTTGCCGATTGATATTCAGCTTTCCGGCCACGCCCATAATGGACAAATTTTCCCGGCAAATTTTATTGTAAAACTGATTTATCGCTTAAGTTACGGCTATGAAAAAATCAATCAAGGGCATTTTTTTGTCACGTCAGGTTATGGCTTTTGGGGCGTGCCGATGCGATTAGGATCACAGTCGGAAGTGATGATTATCGACCTGGTCGGACATTAAAAAAAGAACTATTCTCAATACCGAGTCCTGTGTATAATTTAACCCATTACACTTATGTTTTTATGATGACAGAGGACTCGAAAATGAAAAAATTCGTCAACGCAACTCTTACTTCTCTTTTCCTTATGGCTTCTGTGACGGCAAATGCAGTAACAGTCACCGATGCCAAAGGGGAATTCACTATTGATCAAACCCCAAGCCGCATTGTCGCGTTAGAATATTCTTTCGTTGATGCCCTTGCTCAAGTTGGTGTTAGCCCAGTCGGCGTTGCCGATGACAACGATAAAACCCGCATTTTGCAGGAAGTGCGAGATAAAATACAACCTTGGCAATCTGTCGGTACCCGTTCGCAACCCAGTCTTGAAGCCATTGCCGCATTAAAACCCGATTTAATTATCGCTGATCCTTCTCGTCATACAGCAGTATATGAAGAATTAAAAAAAATCGCCCCGACCATGATGTTTGATTCCCGCCATGAAAGCTATCAGGAGAATCTTGATACGGCACAAAAAATCGGCGATGTTGTCGGTAAAGGCAGTGAAATGAAATTGCAAATTGATAAACACAATAAAATTATCGAAAGCATTGCGCAAAATATCAATGTGAAAGGCAAAAAAGCAATTTTTGGTACTTCCCGCGAAGACAAATTCAATTTACAAAATGACAGTGGTTATGTCGCCAGCTTCCTTGGTGTTCTGGGTTTTAACTCGCCAAAATTACCAAACGCCACTCAAGCCTTTGCTGAAATCAATCTTGAGCAACTAGTGATGGAAAAACCGGACTATATGTTTATAGCCCACTATCGCCAAGAAAGTATCGCCCGCAAATGGGAAGCAGAACCTTTATGGCAAGCCATTCCTGCCGTGAAAGCCAAACATGTATTTAGCGTCAATGCCGATATGTGGGCACGCGGACGCGGCATTACAGCCAGCGAGATCATGGCAAAACAAGTTGAACAATTCGTTAATCAAAAATAATGTTTGGCACAGCTTTTCGTTGGGGCTTGCCCCTACTAGGACTGGCTTTCCTGTTATGGGGAAGCCTGTTTTTATACTACCCTATTGAAATTTCACCATTAGATGCGCTAAACGCCTTTTTCCCCAATGGCGATGAATTGGCCAAGATCACTGTGGTTGATTTACGCTTTCCGCGAGCTTTAGTCGCGATCGCATTAGGCGCCAATTTGGCGGTAGCCGGGGCGTTATTACAAACCATCACCCGCAACCCACTGGCCTCACCAACGCTATTAAGCGTCAATTCCGGCGCAAGTTTGGCTATGGTAACGGCGAGTGCCATTAGCCCGGCCTTATTATCAGGCTATAGCATTGCCTTGGTGGCAAGTATCGGCGGTGGAATCAGCTGGTTGGTTGTAATGTTGATCAGCAACGCGTGGAAAGACAGTAGCGGCGATCGCAGTCGTGTTATTTTGGCGGGGATTGCCGTGTCGTTATTGTGTACTGCCCTCACCAAATTAGTGTTAATTATGTCAGAAGATCATGCCTTTGGCGTAATGAGTTGGCTTGCCGGCGGTATTTCTCATGCCCGTTGGAACGAATGGCACGCTATTTGGCCGTTTCTGCTATCGAGCGCGCTCTTTTGCCTCTTCTTTGCCAGCCGTTTAAATTTACTCAATTTGAGCGACGAATCCGCTCAATCCTTGGGAATTAACCTGTTCCGTCTGCGTTGGTATGCCAATATCATAGCATTATTAATTGTGGGTTCAGCCGTTAGCGTAGCCGGCCCGGTCGCCTTTATCGGTTTGTTAATTCCACACTTAGCACGTTATTGGATCGGCTATGATTTACGAAAATCATTACCCATGTCCATGTTATTAGGTGCCATTTTAATGTTGGCGGCGGATACCGTTGCCCGTGCTGTTGATTTCCCAAGTGAAGTGCCTGCCGGTGCCATTTTGGCCTTAATCGGTGCGCCAATCTTTGTATTATTTGCCAGAGGAAAACACTAATGCGCCGTTCTCATTCAGGATTCCGTGCAATCGGCTTTTACTTATCGGCACTCTGTACGGTCTCGCTATTATTTGTATTAAGCATTCGCTATGGCACTTACACGCTATCCTTTGATGAAATTAGCCAGGCTTTTCACCCCGACGATAAAAACTATTTCACTTTAATGGAATACCGTCTGCCACGCGCGCTACTCGCCATTATTATCGGCAGCGCATTGGCCATTTCCGGGGTGTTGGTGCAAAGTGTCGTGCGTAATCCGTTGGCCTCTCCTGATATTTTAGGAATCAATAACGCTGCCGGTTTGGTCGCCGTTACCGTATTAATCTTCCTACCGAATTTAGCCTTTTACTGGCTACCGATTTTCGCCTTTATCGGCGGTGTCCTGTCTTTCATTTTGTTATGGATGATATGTGGTTTTAATTTCCGCCCGATCAAAATGGCCATTATCGGCGTAGCGCTTTCTGCCCTATGGGCGGCAATCAGCCATTATTTAATGCTAACCAATCCGGTAGAAATCAACACGGCTATGCTTTGGCTAACCGGAAGTTTGTGGGGCAGAAGTTGGGCTTATGTCAATGTCGTTTTGCCTTGGTTGTTGGTGTTATTACCGTTACCGTTTATTTTCTGCCGAGATTTGGACACCTTAGGTTTAGGTGAAAACAAAGCGGCCACCTTGGGAGTAAGCGTAAATAAAACGCAAATCTTGGTATTAGTGCTGGCTGTTGCGCTTTCCACCACAGCCGTCGCCATTTGCGGCCCCATCGCATTTCTCGGCTTAGTTGCACCGCACTTAGCACGCAAATTGGTCGGTGGACGCCACCGCACATTATTGCCGGCGTCCATGCTAATCGGCACGTTGTTGTTACAAATTTCCGATATTTTAGCGCGGGTTATCGATCCGCCAACAGAACTGCCCGCCGGTATTCTCACCGCCATTATCGGCGCCCCTTACTTCTTCTATTTATTGATGAGAACGAAATAATGAGCATTGAGATCAATAAGTTACAATTAGGCTATCAAGATAAAACTATCGTACGGGATTTATCTCTCAGCTTTCCGAGCAACCAAATCATTGCTTTAATTGGCCCGAACGGGTGCGGCAAATCCACAACACTGAAAGCAGTGGCCCGTTTACTCAAGCCTCGCCTAGGAACAATTACTCACAAAGGCAAAGATATTTGGCAAAGCACGCCGAAAGAATACGCCAAACAATTAGCGTTCTTGCCACAACAACATTTGGTGCCGGAAGGCATTAAAGTACGTGAATTAATTGCTTACGGCCGTTCGCCTTATTTGAATTTGTGGGGCAAATTGAGTGATAAAGATGAGCAATTAGTGGCTTGGGCTATGGAACAAACCCACACCACGGAACTGGCAGAACATTTGGTATCGGATTTATCCGGCGGGCAACAACAACGGGTTTTCTTAGCCATGACATTAGCGCAAGATGCAGAGCTTGTTCTGTTGGATGAACCCACCACTTATTTGGATCTCAACCGCCAGGCGGAACTCATGGGCATGATGCGTCAAATGCAACAAAACGGCAAAACCGTCATTACGGTACTCCATGATTTAAATCAGGCTTGTCGTTATTGTGATTATTTAATCGTTCTCAAAGACGGCAACCTTATGGCTCAAGGAACGCCTGACGAAGTGATGACAGAAGGGCTGTTAAAAGAGGTGTTTGATTTAGAAGTAGTGATTCACCGCGATCCAATTAGCCAAACACCCATGTTTATTTTGAAGTAAACAAAAGTGCGGTCATAATCTGGGGGCAAGTATGATAAGTTGCCCCTATTCGCACTTTCTAAAATCATATTCTGTAATCACATTCTATTATGTCATTTCGCTATAAAACCCCATTCATTTTTTGTCTCACTTCCGTTAAAATAGTTGAGAATTGTTTTCAATCACATATACCAAGGAGACTTATGATGTTAAAAAAAGCATTGTTAACACTCACCTGTATTGCGATGGCAACGTCCGCATTGGCAAAAGAGGTTACGATTCCCACGGCACGCGGTGATGTCACGTTAAGTGCGCCGCCCGCCAAAATAGCAGTGTTTGATACCGGCAGTTTGGATACATTGCAAGCCTTAGATGTGAAAGTGGATGGCGCAGCAGATGTGGCAAAACTCCTTCCGTATCTGAAACCAACCTTAGATTCGGCAAAAAATGTCGGTACTATTTTTGAGCCCAATTTAGAGGCTTTAAATGAATTAAAACCAGACTTAATTATTGTCGGCACTCGCACAGCGAAAAAATTTGATGATGTCAGCGCCATTGCAAAAACGATCGATTTAACCGATAACGGCAATAAATTAGTGGAAAGCGGCATTCAACGCATTGACAGTTTCGGCCGTTTATTTGATAAACAAGCGGCAGCAGATAAGTTAAAAGGTGAATTGGAAACCTTATTAAAAGACACTAAAGCCGCCGTGAAAGACAAAGGCAACGGTTTAATTATTTTAGTCAACGGTGGCAAAATTTCCGCATTCGGTAGCGGTTATCGTTTAAGTTTTATTCATGATGAACTTGGCGTACCAATGGCGGATCCGAGCATTAAAGGTACCGGTCATGGCCAACCGGCGAGCTTTGAGTTTATTGAAAAAACCAATCCTGACTGGTTGTTTGTGTTAGATCGCATTTCTGCGATTGGCGAAGAAGGTAAAACCGCCAAAGAAGTGTTGGATAATGAATTGGTTCGTCGCACTAAAGCCTGGAAAAACGGTCATGTCGTTTATCTCAGCAGTGCGTCTTACTTAGCGCCAGGCGGTGCGGAACAATTAAAAACGGACTTAAACGCGATTAAAACCGCTTTCGAGAAAAAATAATCATTGCTTATCGTTCTCTTCATTGTGTCAAACTAAGACAATAATGAAGAGAACTTTTTATTGCCTAAAAAACGCTATGTCGAATATTTTTACCCTAAATCGGATAAATTTTTTCATTCTTGTATTACTCGCCGCATTAAGTATTACCGTGGGCGTAGCCGATTTCCATTGGTCTCAATTTTTTTCTCAACCGGAACAAATGCAAGTACTGTTAGTCAGTCGCTTGCCTCGTACCTTCGCCGTGATTTTAGTGGGCGCGACCCTTGGCGTAGCAGGCATGGTGTTACAAATTGTCTTAAAAAATCGCTTTATTGAGCCGGGTATGATCGGCGCCAGTCAAAGCGCGGCATTGGGAATTTTATTAACCAGCCTATTATTTCCAAGCGCTGCCTTGCTTCTCAAAATGTCCGTCGCCACCGTCTCCGCACTCATCGGCATGGGCATTTTTACCTTATTGTTACAGCAATTACCGCCACATCAACGTCTCATGGTGCCGTTGGTGGGGATTGTGTTCGGCAATATTATTGAGGCGATGACCACCTTTCTTGCCTACGAAACAGACAGCTTACAAACCTTGTCCATTTGGTTTTCCGGCGATTTTTCCGGCATCTTGGCAGGACGTTATGAATTATTATGGCTCACTGCCGCCCTTGCCGTAGTGGTTTATATTATGGCCGATCGTCTGAGCATTACCGGACTGGGGAAAAATATCAGTACCGGCTTAGGGATTAATTATCGTCAAATGACGTGGTTTGCGTTAATTGTAGTAGCGATGATTACCGCGGTAGTCGTAGTCACCGTTGGGCAAATTCCTTTTATTGGTTTGGTTGTCCCCAATATTATTTCCCGCTTAGCCGGTGACCGATTACGCAAAAATCTGCCTTCGGTTGTATTGCTCGGCGCCAATTTGGTCTTGGTTTGTGACATTATAGGTCGAGTCATTAACGCACCTTATGAAGTACCGATTTCGACCATTTTCGGCATTGTCGGCACATTGATTTTCCTCTATTTGTTATTTAAGGGGAAAGCCAATGCAAAATAATCGCGTCATGTTATTACTCGGTGCCCTACTCACGTTTGCTTGCATCTTTTTTATGACCTATCACGCCAATGGTAACTGGGATTTCATTTTGCCGTTTCGTGGAAAGAAACTCTTGTTATTGCTGATGATGGCTTACACCATTGGCATATCTACATTGCTATTCCAAACCTTAACCAATAACCCGATTCTAACCCCCAGCATTTTAGGCTTTGACTCCTTATATTTATTGGTGCAAAGCATTTTAGTGTTTCTCTTCGGCGGGATTGGATTTACACAACTCAATGTGGCCGGCAAATTTGCCTTTGAAACCTTGCTTATGTTGCTTGGCGCACTCCTGTTATTCCATACACTCAGCAAAAACAACAGCGATCTCGCCCGCATGATTTTGGTGGGGATTATTTTCGGTGTGCTTTTCCGCAGTGTAAATAACCTGCTACAGCGCATGATCGATCCCAATGAATTCGCTGTTGCACAAGGATCTTCCTTTGCCAGTTTTAACACGGTGAACCCAACCTTATTATGGATTGGTACTGTCATTACATTGGTCAGCGCCCTGTGGATTTGGCAACAACGTTTTAAATTAGATGTACTCCTACTGGGGCGTGAACGCGCTATCGGATTAGGCTTGGAATATCATCAATTCAGCCGCCAATTACTCATTTGCTGCGCATTTTTAGTGTCAATTTCCACCGCACTTGTGGGACCGATTCTGTTTTTAGGCTTATTGGTGTGTGCCATCGTCAATGCCATCAGCCCGACCATGCACCACAGCATTCGCATCCCAATGACGTTTATGGTGTCGGCGATCACATTAGTAAGCGGTCAAGCCGTGTTCGAACAGGTAATGAAGATGCAGGGTGTGCTTAGCGTAGTTATCGAGTTTGTCGGTGGATTGGTGTTTATTTATTTGATGTTAAGACGGGCAAAATAAAGGAATGTATTGTGATAAAAATTGAAAATATAACCTATAAAATTAATCAGGCGACGATTTTAAATAACATTAATCTCACCATCCCAAACGGTGGTATTACCGCATTGATCGGCGCTAATGGTGCCGGTAAATCCACGCTACTCTCTTTGGTTGCGCGCTTAAATCCGATTCAACAAGGGCAAATTTGGCTAAATGATATGGATATTGCCACCACGCCATCACGCACAATTGCGCAAAACCTGGCAATTCTGACCCAAGATAACGTGATTCATAGTCGCATTACGGTAAAAGATTTGTTGATTTTCGGCCGTTATCCGCACCATCAGGGACGCCCGACGGAAGCAGACAATGCCATTATCCGCGATGCCTTACAACGTTTTGAATTAGCACCCTTAGCTAATCGTTTTCTTAGCGAACTTTCCGGCGGTCAACGTCAACGCGCCCTGATTGCCATGACCTTCTGTCAAAAAACCGATCATGTACTGCTTGATGAACCTTTAAATAATCTTGATATGTTCCACGCCCGCGAGCTCATGCGCTTGCTACGCCAACTGACCGATGAACTGGCACTGACAACGGTCATGGTGGTGCATGACATCAATATGGCGGCCGCCTATGCCGACACCATTGTCGCGATGAAAAACGGTGAAATTGCCATGATCGGCACACCGGAAGAAATCATTACCCAAGAAAATTTAAAAACGGTATTTAATTTAGAGGCGGAAGTGTTGACCCATCAGAGGAAAAGACTGGTCGTACATCATATGTAGTAGATTATTTGAAAAGTGCGGTAGATTTTCATCCTGTTTAAAACAACCGAAAAATCCACCGCACTTTACTCTAAGGAAAAATCCTTATCTTTCGGCTTTTAATAACCCGGAAGATCCTTCCGAATAATCTTTCGGCTGATCGTCCGGCGTTGTTGGTGAAACCTCGCCGGTCACATCAAGCTTATGCTCTTGGAATAAGGCTTTGTCATTTAATTCAGGCAATAATTGAACGGAAGCGCCGGCAAAATACTGATATAAATGTTGATAATCCTGCGCTAGCGTTTTTAATAAATTGGCGCTTTCCGCAAAATGCTTTTCCAGTTGCTGCTTTTGATTTTCCAGCTGTTCTTTCAACACGCGCAACTCCGTTTCGGTTTTCACCTGTTTTTTTACGGAGGCTTTGGTAAAACGCAATAAAAAATAACCCAGCGCCAATCCCACAACTAAACCAAGCAAAGCGGCACGCCACATATCCGGTGTCCAAGATTGCATAAATCACTCCTTCATCATTGAATAGAAAAAAACCGCTATTATCATAGCTTGAACGTTTTTATATTTCTATGGGCAAGATCACATAACGATAATATTATGCATACTGTTTTAGCCACGCTCTCAGTTTTTCCACTTCTTCTCGCCATTCTTCAGTCAGTTGTCGGCACCAAAGGGCAATATTCTCTTGCCATTGTTCTGTCTCGGCATTTTGTGACCGTGACGCGATTTCCTGCAAGCGTTTTAAACCAACAGAAGCCAACGCACCTTTAATTTTATGCGCCGAAGAAAGCACATTGGCTTTCAATGCCGGATCCTGCAAATAGGCTTGATAGGCCTGCTGTAATTCAATGGCGTATCCTGCCATGGTTTGTTCAAATAAGGTGAGATTATCTTGCACAAATTTCACCCCCAGCATTTCCACCAATTCGCCCAACATTTTCGTATCAAAATCGGCAGAGGCTTGGAGTTGCTTGGTGTCGGTGAGTTCAAATTGCGTGATTTCTTCGCCAAAATAATCGAACAGGCACTGATTCAACTCATCCAACGACAGCGGTTTGTGAATGACATCATCCATGCCTTGCGCGACATATTCTTCTTTTTTCTGCACAACATTTGCCGTCAAGGCAATGAGCGGTGGCAGGAAATCATAAGTGCCATTTTCATAGTTTTGGCGGAAGTGATGGGCAATATCAAAGCCTGACATATCCGGCAACTGAATATCCAAAAACACCAAATCATAATAATTTTGCTCAAATTTTGAGATCGCCTGCGCACCGGTCATCGCGACATCAATTTGGTAACCCAATTTTTCCAGCAAGGATTTCGCGACCACCACATTCACTTCAATATCTTCCACCAACAAGATATTAAGCTTTAATGGCAACTTGCTGTCGTTTTCTGACGGACGAAAAGCCTCTTCTGCCTTAAACGTTAACAAAAAGGTGGAACCCTGCCCCATTTTGCTGGTAACGGTTAAATCACCTCCCATTAATTTAGCTATAGCTTTGGACACCGATAACCCAATGCCGCTCCCCAAGGATTTATTACGGTTAGAACTCACTTGATAATATAGCTCAAAGATTTTTTCTAAATCGGCTTCACCAATGCCAATGCCCGTATCCGTTACTCGAATGGCAAATTCATTATTAGCGATTTGCTCAACCGATAAGGTTACGCTGCCTTGTTGGGTAAATTTCACTGCATTGGTAATCAAGTTCCATAAAATTTGATTTAACCGCACGCCATCCAACATCAGCCAGTTTGGCAAGGTTGGCGGGCAATCTAAATGAAATTCAAGACGTTTTTCTTCCGCCATTAATACAGCGAAATTGCTAATGTCATTGAGCAAGGCATAAAAATCCGTTTCTTTGCAATGCAATTCAATACGGCGGGCATCAATTTTTTCTAAATCAATAATATCGCTGAAAATATGCGACAAAGAAATCGCACTGCTATTGATGGTTTTTAAATAATTGCGCTGGCGTTCGGTGGGGTGCTCTTCCAACAAAATGCGGCTTAATCCGATAATGCCGTTTAACGGGGTGCGCAACTCGTGGCTAATCGTTGTCATCAAGGTGGTTTTATCACGGCTAATTTTCTCCACTTTGTCTAACGCTGCCGACAAACGACTTTCGACTAAAAGTCGCTCTTTTACTTCGCTTTTCAGTTCTGAAACAGAATGGGAAAGTGCCTGGCGAGAATATTCCAGCTTTTCCACCAATAACGTAAAAAAATAAATCACAAAAGGTGCTGAAATCATTCCGAATACAATCGAACGGAGCAAATCCTGCCAGTAGATTTTTCCCACAAAAATCAGGCTGAGCACCATTTGGGTGCATAATGCCAAAATCGCCAAGATCATGACGCCTAATAAGGAAAAACGGATTTTCCCTAAACGAACGACCCACTCTACATAGCGATGGGCAAAACTGCCAAAATGTTTGATTTTTTTCATAAGAATCCATAACAAAAAATAATGTGCATTGTACCTGAATTGCGCCATTTACGCGGAAAAGTTTTCTTACTGCACGAAAGTGCGGTCAACAAACACCGTATATTTCGACCGCACTTTTCTGTCAGCAGCACGCAATTCTTCCTAACAAAAGCACGAAAAATCAAGTAGAATACGGCAATTCTATTTTGTTGCAAAAAGGATAAGACCATGGCGCGTAAACCGGCTGAGAAAAATGAACCGGATTTTGAAAATACCTTAAAACAACTGGAAGAAATCGTCTCCCGTTTGGAAAATAACGACCTTTCTCTTGAAGAGGCATTAAAAGATTTTGAACAAGGCATCAAGCTGGCTCAGTTAGGTCAAGAACGCTTACAGCAAGCGGAACAGCACATCCAAATTTTGTTACAAAAAAACGAAAGTGCCAAACTCAGCGATTATCAAGCGGAAGAATAACGGGGCGGCAATGTATCAGTTCTCAGAAGATTTACAGCAAGTTCAGCAGCGAATTAATCACTTTTTAGCAGAGCAATTTGCCCACCTTGATAGCTCGCCGGCGCCTTTAGCTGAAGCCATGAAATATGGCTTATTGTTGGGCGGAAAACGCATTCGCCCATTTTTAGTTTATGCCACCGGCAGAATGCTCGGTGCCGATTTAGCGCAGCTTGATTATGCGGCAGCTGCCATTGAAGCCATTCATGCTTATTCATTGATTCATGATGATTTGCCTGCCATGGACGACGATGAATTACGTCGTGGCCACAAAACTTGTCACATTGCGTTTGACGAAGCCACCGCGATTTTAGCCGGTGATGCATTGCAAGCCTTTGCCTTTGAGATTTTAACGGATATTCCAACGCTATCAGCGGAACAAAAGCTGGCACTCATTAAAACCTTAAGTGCCGCCTCCGGTGTAAAAGGCATGTGCTTGGGACAAAGTTTGGATTTAATATCAGAACACAAAGTCATCAGCCTGCAAGAATTAGAACATATCCACTTAAATAAAACCGGTGCCTTGCTCAAGGCGGCGCTCACTATGGGCTTTATTTGCTCACCTCATTTTACAGACAAGGCTTTAGCACAACAGCTGGAACGCTACGTCACGGCAATTGGGCTCGCCTTCCAAGTACAAGATGATATTTTAGACATTGAGGGCGACAGCGAAACCATCGGCAAAACAGTCGGCTCCGACTTGACGGCAGATAAAAGCACTTATCCGAAATTATTGGGGCTGGAAGGTGCCAAACAAAAAGCCCAAGAACTTTACGAAATGGCATTAGCCGAACTCAAAGATTTACCTTTTGATACCACCGCACTTTATGCGTTGGCGGAATTTATCATTAAACGAAAAAGCTAATCCCCCCCAAAGTGCGGTGGAAATTAGACCTGTTTTTAACGTAGTGATAGATAAATTTTAACGTTGGATTGATTAACCCTTATGCAAAACTACCCCCTTTTATCATTGATTAATTCGCCTGAAGATTTACGCTTGTTAAACAAAGAACAACTCCCTCAAGTGTGTCGAGAGCTACGCGAATATTTGCTGGAATCGGTGAGCCAAAGTAGCGGACATTTAGCGTCCGGTTTAGGCACGGTGGAACTTACCGTTGCGCTGCATTATGTCTTTAAAACGCCTTTCGATCAGTTAATTTGGGATGTGGGCCATCAAGCCTATCCGCATAAAATCTTAACAGGTCGTCGTGACCAAATGTCGACTATTCGACAAAAAGGCGGGTTACATCCCTTCCCTTGGCGTGGTGAAAGCGAATTTGACGTGTTAAGCGTAGGACACTCTTCCACCTCGATCAGCGCGGGATTAGGTATTGCCATTGCCGCAGAACGGGAAAATGCCGGAAGGCAAACGGTTTGTGTCATCGGTGACGGCGCCATTACGGCAGGTATGGCATTTGAGGCATTAAATCACGCCGGCGCGTTGCACACCAATATGTTGGTGATTTTAAATGATAACGAAATGTCTATTTCGGAAAATGTCGGTGCGTTAAACAACCATCTTGCCCGAATTTTCTCCGGTTCGTTCTATTCTACCGTGCGCGACGGTAGCAAAAAAATTCTCGATAAAGTGCCGACGGTGAAAAACTTTATGAAAAAAACCGAAGAGCACATGAAAGGCGTGATGTTCTCACCGGAAAGTACCTTATTCGAAGAATTGGGTTTCAACTATATCGGCCCTATCGACGGACACAATATTGATGAATTAATCGCCACATTGAGCAATATGCGCGATCTAAAAGGCCCTCAATTACTCCACATAAAAACCAAGAAAGGCAAAGGCTATACCCCGGCAGAAAAAGATCCTATCGGTTTCCATGGCGTGCCAAAATTCGACCATTTAAGCGGTCAGTTACCAAAATCCAATGCCACCCCAACCTATTCCAAAATTTTCGGCGATTGGTTATGTGAGATGGCAGAACAAGATCCGAAACTTATCGGTATCACCCCAGCAATGCGCGAAGGTTCCGGCATGGTGGAATTTTCTCAACGTTTCCCGCAACAGTATTTTGATGTGGCGATTGCTGAACAACACGCGGTAACCTTTGCAGCCGGTTTGGCAATTGGTGGCTACAAGCCTGTGGTTGCTATTTATTCAACTTTCTTGCAACGTGCTTATGAC
Source organism: uncultured Aggregatibacter sp. (assembly GCF_938046485.1). Classification (NCBI taxonomy): domain Bacteria; kingdom Pseudomonadati; phylum Pseudomonadota; class Gammaproteobacteria; order Pasteurellales; family Pasteurellaceae; genus Aggregatibacter; species uncultured Aggregatibacter sp. The sequence goes on from NZ_CALIWN010000031.1 coordinate 98,093, forward strand.
CAACTCATTCATGATGTCGCCATTCAAGATCTGCCGGTTCTCTTTGCTATTGACCGTGCAGGCATTGTCGGTGCCGATGGTCAAACTCACCAAGGTGCATTTGATATCAGTTTCATGCGCTGTATTCCAAATCTTATCATCATGACACCAAGCGATGAAAATGAATGCCGCCAAATGCTTTATACCGGCTATCATTGTGGCAAACCTGCTGCCGTGCGTTATCCACGCGGAAATGCCATGGGTGTCACCTTAGAACCTTTACAACCATTGGAATTGGGAAAATCAAAGCGTGTTCGTGAAGGTAGAAAAATAGCCATTTTAAATTTTGGTACGCTTTTACCAAATGCCTTAGTTGCCGCAGAAAAACTGGATGCAACCGTGATTGATATGCGGTTTGTGAAACCGTTGGATGTCGCCCGTATTAACGAGATTGCCAACAGCCATGAACTTATTGTGACATTAGAAGAAAATGCGATTCAAGGCGGCGCCGGAAGTGCGGTGGCGGAAGTATTGAATCAGCAACAACACCAGGTGAAATTATTGCAATTAGGTTTACCGGATTTCTTTATCCCTCAAGGATCGCAAGCAGAAACGCTCACTGATTTAAAATTGGATGCTGCAGGCATTGAACAGCAAATCGTGGATTTTCTGGCTGAGAATTAGCACTCTCAATCAAAAACGACAGAGGATTCAACTTCTGTCATTTTTCTTTTTGGTCGCTATTGAAAAAAGTAAAGAAATTTTCGCTTTTCGTTGAACTATTTTTCAGATGTTCAGTCTTAACAAATGCTAGTGCGCTGCAAATGCAGTCGTCTTTTAACGTTTTCTTATATTTAAGACCTCCCCGCTATTCAGAAATTGGATAGCGGTTTTTTCTTTTTTGGGAAAAGGGAAACAAGGAAAAGGAAAAAGTGCGGTCGATTTCTGACGTATTTTACGCCAAGTCAAGGAACAATAAAAAAGCCATTAATACTGTATTAATGGCTTATTAATGTTGAATTTTTGAGTTTGCGCTTATCGGCTGCCTTCTTCAATCACACGTGGAAACAGAATATTATTTTCTGTATGAATGTGCATCATTAAATCATCCATAAATTCTTTAATGCCGCTATAGAGTGCGCGCCAAGTATTGCAAGCATCTGCCGGTGGCGTTAAGTTATTGGTCAAGGCTTTTAGCACCTCTAAATGTTCGCCATGTTCGGCGTGTTCATGTTCCATCACCTGAATCGGCATTCTTGCCATGGCGTAATTGCCCATTTTGATCATTGGAAATAAAATTTGCTCTTCTTTCATCATATGGCTGCTTAAATCGGCATAAACATTGTGTAATTCAGCTGCCACACCGACTGGGCAATCATCACGATCGCCATGTACAGATTCTACGCGTTCAGCCAGTACAATAAGCTCTTGTAGCTGAGCACGATGACGCTCATGATAACGATGAATAATATGATCGATGATCTCGGCATAAGGTGCAGTCAACCAACGTTGCTCATCGTCTTGCTGTTTACTCTCTTGTAGTTCGGTTAAACGTGCTTCGATTTCCGCTAAATTTAAATTTTTCTCAGCAACCGCAGCACCCAAGGTATCCGCACCACCACAACAAAAATCTAAATCGTATTCACGTAAAAGTGCGGTAGATCCCGGAATCGAAATCGCAATTTCACTTAATTTCTTATCGGCAAAAGACATTCTAATTTCCCCCATAGTGTGTTAATAACAAAAAAACCTATCAAAATAGTAAACTATTCGCTAAAAAGATAAAGGGCTTTTTTAAAAAAATTTGTTTTATATGATTCAGGTCAAAGGTCATACCTTAAAATGGGAAGACGGAAAAAGTCGAAAAGCGGTATCCTAAATAGCATCACTTTACAAGGAAACACCATGAACCGTTTATTGACCACGCTATTTGCCGTCTGGCTACCTCTTTCAACCCTTGCCTTAGAAAAAGAAGCTCGTGAAATGCCGAAAGGCGGAATTGATAAAGCCCTATTGGGACAAATTTTATTTTTTGACAATAACCTTTCTTTTCATGGTAATCAAAGCTGCTCCAGTTGTCACAGCCCGGATACCGCTTTTGTTGACTTACGGGAAAACAGTGCAGACAAAATGGTCTCCCAAGGCGATGATCCAAAACTGTTCGGCACACGCAATGCACCAACCATGCTTTATGCCAGCTACGCGCCCGAATTTCATTATGATGAAAAAATTCAAGATTATGTAGGCGGTCAATTCTGGGACGGGCGTGCCAAGAACGTCGCCGAACAAGCCGGTGGCCCCCCAATCAATCCGGTGGAAATGGGGATGCCGGACAAACTTTCTGTGGCTAAACGGATCTACAATACACCGATGTATTTCATGCTCTTAACCCAACATTATGGCGAAGCCACGTGGGACAGCGTAGATAGCGTTTATGCTGCGATGGAAGATGCTCTTGCCGTATTCCAAAAAGAAAAACGCTTATTACACCCTTTTGATAGCAAATACGACAAATCGTTGCAGGGCAAATATGCGATGACTGCGCAAGAAAAGCGCGGTCAGCAGTTATTCTTTGATAACACCAAAACCAACTGCAGCAACTGCCACCAAGCGCAGCATGCCGAACACAAAGAGGAAACCTTCACCAACTATCGCTACTACAACATGGGTGTACCGAAAAATCAGCGTTTAATCGCGCATAATCAGCTCAGCCAGGATTTTATCGATAACGGCTTGTTGGATAACCCAATGGTCAAAGGCGATCAACGCCAAAAAGGCAAATTCAAAGTGCCGACCCTGCGCAACATTGCCGTCACCGCACCGTATATGCACAACGGCGTGTTTAAACATTTGCGCACCGTGTTGGAATATTTCGATCATTTCAACAACCCGGCACGTAAACTCAACCCTGAAACCCAGCAACCTTGGGACGCACCGGAATATGCTGCGACAATGAATCAGGACGATCTTAAGGCGCCAGCGTTAAGCGATGAACAACTAGACGACCTTGAAGCCTTTTTGAAAACCTTAACAGATGAACGCTACGAAACGTTGCTGAGACAATCTGAAAAACGCCCGTCAAAATGACCACACTTTTCGCGCTTTACCTTGACAGGCGCTTAGTCGGCATGAAACGCCTCGATACTGGGAAGACTAACTCAAAATTGAGGCGATTAATCTCTTCCGCTTGTTCGCACTACTAACCGTTGGCGGACGATTTCAAACAAACAAACACCGGTCGCAACGGATACATTGAGAGATGAAACCGAGCCGGCCATTGGAATGCTAATAAGTTGATCGCAATGTTCTCGGGTTAAGCGGCGCATGCCTTCGCCTTCTGCTCCCATGACTAGCGCCAAGGTACCGGTGAGCTTGGTTTGATAGAGGGTTTCAGTGGCTTCACCGGCGGTTCCAACCACCCATACATTGTGTCGCTCTTGTAGATCACGCAGGGTACGGACAAGGTTAGTCACTCGAATAAGCGGGACATTTTCTGCTGCGCCACAGGCGACTTTTCGCGCAGTAGAATTGAGTTGCGCAGATTTATCTTTCGGTACAATCACCGCACTTACGCCCGCTGCATCTGCCGTTCGCAAACAAGCACCAAGGTTATGTGGATCGGTGACGCCATCTAAAACCAATAATAAAGGCGCGTTGCGTGTCTCGAGTAAACGATCCAAATCATGCTCATTTAATTCCGGTAATGAGTGCACTCGCGCAATAATGCCTTGATGTACTTCGCCTTCTGCTTTTTTATCCAAGGTTTGACGATTTAAAAATTGAACGGAAATGCCAAGTCGTTGAATTTCATTAATCAAAGGCTGTAAGCGTTGATCATCTCTGCCTTTTAATGCTAATACTTCAATTAAACGTTCCGGGTGATTAGAGACAAACGCTTTGACTGCGTGGATGCCATAAATTGTTTCACTCATGTTTTTTCTTTACCTTTTTCGTTTTGGCGGCTTTGGGGTTCATTTTAGAAACGTGACTTTTTTTGACCGCACTTTTGTTTATTTTTGCCTTTTTGTTTGTTGTTTTCTTGGGCGCTTTAACTTCCGCTTTCTTTGCTTTGGTTCGTGCCGTTTTACCACTACGTCTTGGCTTGCGTTCACTTGAAATTAAAGAAAAATCAATCTGTTTTTGCTCTAAACTCACCGCTTCTACGCGCACTTTCACCGCATCACCGAGTCGGAAAATCATGCCGCTATTTTCACCAATAAGGCGTTGTTTCGGCATATCGAATAAGTAGTAGTCATTCGCCAAACCGGAAATATGCACTAAGCCATCGATAAACAGATCATTCAAACGAACAAAGACGCCGAAACCGGTCACGGAAGAAATGACACCATAAAATTCTTCGCCTACATGATCTTGCATATATTCGCATTTTAGCCAATCGGCGACTTCACGGGTGGCATCGTCGGCACGGCGTTCTGTGGAGGAACAATGTGCGCCAAAGAGATCCATTTCCTCAAGTGGATAATGATATCCGCCGGTGTCGGTAGTTTTACGTTTAGAACCCTTTTGTTTCGCCAATAAATATTTGATGCCTCGATGTAATGTCAAATCGGGATAACGGCGAATCGGCGAGGTGAAATGAGCATATTCTTCTAGCGCCAACCCGAAGTGACCGATGTTGTCGGCGCTGTAAACCGCTTGGCTCATGGAACGTAACAACATGGTTTGAATTAATTCGTGATCAGGGCGTTGTTTAATCTGTTCAAGTAACTGTGCGTAATCCATCGGTGTCGGTTTATTACCACCGGATAGGCTCAAGCCACATTCTGCCAAGAAACTGCGGAATGCCGTGAGTTTTTCTTCACTTGGTACAGCATGAATACGGTACAGCGCCGGTTCTTGATGTTTCTCCATGAAGTTGGCAGACGCAATATTTGCCAAAATCATACATTCTTCAATGATTTTATGGGCATCATTACGCACGACCGGCTCAATCCGCTCAATGCGACCTAAGGCATTGAAAATAAATTTGCTTTCAATGGTTTCAAATTCGATGGCGCCGCGCTGTTGGCGAGCTTTTACCAACGCCTGATACATTTCATGCAGGTCTTGTAAGTGAGGGACTAAGGACGCATAACGTTCACAAAGTGCGGTGTCTTTTTCCAATATTTTTGCCACTTTGTTATAGGTTAAACGGGCGTGGGAATTCATCACTGCTTCGTAAAATTGATAGTCTGTCATTTTGCCTTTGGCAGAGATCGTCATTTCACACACCATGCATAAGCGATCCACTTGCGGATTTAACGAACATAAACCATTGGAGAGTTTTTCCGGCAACATCGGCACGACGCGATTTGGGAAATAGACGGAATTGCCTCGATTATAGGCCTCCGTGTCCAATGCGCTTTTCGGTCGAACGTAATAGCTCACATCGGCAATGGCCACCCAAAGTTTCCAGCCTTTGCCTTGTTTTTGGCAAAATACCGCATCGTCAAAATCGCGTGCATCTTCGCCATCAATGGTCACTAACGGCAAGTTACGCAAATCTACACGACCACGTTTAGCCTCTTCAGGCACGTCTTCAGCCCATTTTTTAAGTTGTTTTTCCACCGCACTTGGGAAACTGTGGGGAATATCATGCTTACGAATGGCAATTTCCACTTCCATGCCCTTCGCCATATTGTCACCGAGCACTTCTGTGATTTTGCCGATAGGTTGGAAAAACGGCGCTGTGCGCGGATGGAGTTCCACCACTACGACTTGCCCCATACGTGCACCAAGGCGGGCGTTATCGGGGATTAAAATATCGCGGGTAATACGGCTGTCGTCCGGCATCACATAGCCAATGCCTTGTTCGATAAAAAAGCGACCGACAATTTGCTTTTTATTGGCTTCTAATACGCGCACAATGCGCACTTCCGGACGACCTTTGCGGTCAAATCCGTTAGGTTGCGCCAACACATAATCGCCGTGCATGACTTTCTGCATTTGCACGTTGGGAATGAAAAAGTCTTCTTTTTTTCCTTCGACTTGTAAAAAACCGAAGCCTTCTCGATGTCCAATCACCATGCCTTTAAGCAAATCCAGTTTTTCCGGTAAGGCATAACATTTGCGTTTGGTGAACACCAACTGACCGTCATTTTCCATGGCGCGTAAACGACGGCGCATAGCTTCTTGTCGTGTCTCGTCAGTGATGCCCAGCGCAACAAAAATTTCTTCTTTCGTCATGGGCGCATTATGCGTGCGGATAATCTGCAAAATAAATTCCCGACTGGGAATGGGGTTGTCATATTTGGCTAATTCTTTTGCATAATTCGGATCTTGAGGAGGGGATTTTTTGGCCATAGTATTTTAATTTATCGAAATGAAAGTGCGGTTCATTTTAAAAAGATTTTCTTATTAGGCAAGGAAAAATGTGATTGAGGCGACATTTTTTAGCTTTTTCTCAGCAACCCTAAAACTGACTTGCTATAATCCTTTTTAGTTAATATTAAGTTGAGGTCGTTATGAGCGATATTGCGATTACCATTAGCCTACTCGCTTTGGTTGCCGTGATCGGTTTATGGATAGGCCATTGGAAGATCAGAGGCGTCGGTTTTGGGGTAGGCGGCGTGTTATTCGGCGGCATTATTGTGGCGCATTTTACCAATCAATATGGATTGGCATTGGATACGCACACATTACATTTCGTGCAAGAATTCGGCTTGATCCTGTTTGTTTATACCATCGGGATTCAAGTCGGTCCCGGATTTTTTTCCTCGTTGCGCCGTTCTGGATTAAAACTGAACGGTTTTGCATTTTTGATTGTCTTGCTGGGTGGGCTGACTGTGGTTTGTATCCACAAATTAGCCAACGTGCCTTTAGACATTATTTTGGGAATTTACTCCGGTGCGGTGACTAACACGCCTTCTCTTGGCGCTGGGCAGCAAATTTTGTCGGAACTTGGGGTCAACAGCACCACGGCAACCATGGGGATGGCATATGCCATGGCGTACCCTTTCGGTATTTGCGGCATTTTGCTGACTATGTGGTTAGTGCGTTTGTGTTTCCATGTAAAAATTGATGAAGAAGAACAACATTTTCAACGTGAAAGTGGACAAGACAAAGAAACCTTGACCACAATGGACATTAAAGTCACAAATAAAAATTTGGATGGTTTGCGTTTAATTGCCGTGCCGGGATTTGGCGCCGGCGATGTGGTTTGCTCCCGTTTAAAGCGCGGGGACAGTATGTGTGTCCCGAAAGCGGATACGGAAATTCATTTAGATGACGTATTGCATTTGGTAGGGGAAAATGAAGCCTTACAAAAAATGCGATTAATTATTGGCGATGAGCTTTCCGTTAAAATGACGACCGCCGGTGGCGATATTCGCTCCGAGCGGGTGGTAGTGACCAGCGAGAAAGTCTTAGGGAAAAAAATCAAATCCCTTGGTATCCACCAAAAATACGGTGTCGTGATTTCCCGTTTAAACCGTGCCGGTGTGGAATTGGTGCCGACCGCCAATACGACTTTGCAGTTCGGTGACGTATTACACATGGTCGGGCGCACCGATGTGATGAACAATGCCATTTCGGTGATCGGCAATGCGGCACAAAAATTACAACAAGTCCAAATGCTACCAGTATTTATCGGCATTGGCTTGGGTGTGCTTTTCGGCTCTATTCCTTTTTATATTCCCGGTTTTCCGGTGGCGTTAAAATTGGGCTTAGCCGGCGGGCCATTAGTGATTGCCCTGATTTTGGCGCGTATTGGGACGATTGGTAAGCTATATTGGTTTATGCCGCCAAGTGCTAACTTGGCATTACGCGAGTTGGGGATTGTCTTGTTCTTGGCCGTCGTTGGGTTGAAATCCGGCGGCAGTTTTATGGACACCTTATTAAACGGTAGCGGGTTGGAATGGATGGGTTACGGCATCATTATTACGTTAGCGCCATTACTCATGACTGCGGTTATCGCCCGTTTATACAGTAAATTGAACTACCTTTCTTTGTGCGGCGTGCTTGCCGGCGCCATGACTGATCCTCCGGCATTAGCGTTCGCGAATGCGATTAAAGAAGACAGCGGTGCCGCAGCGTTATCTTATGCCACGGTGTATCCGCTGGCGATGTTCTTGCGGATCATTTCGCCGCAGCTATTGGCCTTGTTACTGTGGAGTTTCACATAACGAGAAACGCGCATTTTTATGACCGCACTTTGTTTCACAAGATTTTATGGGGGCAAAAGTGCGGTTGTTTTTTAGGTGATTTTGGGTCGTTCACTTCACAGAACAGGGAAGATCCAGTAAAATAAGCCGATTTTTTGCTAATACAAAAGGAAAAAAGATGAGCCTACCTATTTATAAAAGAATTTTGTTAAAACTCAGCGGAGAAGCCTTACAAGGCGACGAAGGTTTCGGCATTGATGCGTCTATTCTTGATAGAGTGGCGCTAGAAATCAAAGAACTGGTTGAAATGGGTGTGGAAGTGGGTGTCGTCTTAGGCGGTGGAAACTTATTCCGCGGCGCTAAATTGGCTAAAGCAGGGATGAACCGTGTGGTCGGTGACCATATGGGGATGCTTGCTACCGTCATGAACGGTTTGGCAATGCGTGATTCGCTTTTCCGTGCGGATGTGAATGCAAAATTAATGTCAGCATTTCAATTAAACGGCATTTGTGACACTTACAACTGGTCTGAAGCGATCAAAATGTTGCGTGAAAAACGCGTTGTGATTTTCTCCGGCGGTACAGGCAGTCCGTTTTTTACCACGGATTCAGCTGCGTGCTTACGCGGTATCGAAATTGAAGCGGATGTTGTGTTAAAAGCAACGAAAGTGGATGGTGTATATGATTGCGATCCGGCAAAAAATCCAAATGCCATGCTTTATCCGCACCTTACTTACGCTGAAGTGATTGATAAAGAATTACAAGTGATGGATTTAGCGGCTTTCACACTGGCTCGTGACCACGGTATGCCGATCCGCGTGTTCAATATGGGTAAACCGGGCGCGCTACGTCGCGTGATTACCGGCGAGCAAGAAGGCACACTCATTTGTGCAAAAGACTAGTTTAACGGTTTGATTTATTTAATAGAGAAGGAATTATCGTGATTAACGACATTAAAAAAGATGCGCAAGACCGCATGGAAAAAAGCCTTGAAGCGTTAAAAGGCCATATTGCAAAAATTCGTACCGGCCGTGCGCAACCAAGTTTGTTGGATGCCATTCAAGTGGATTATTACGGCTCTGCGACACCATTACGTCAATTAGCCAACGTGGTAGCAGAAGATGCCCGTACTTTAGCGGTAACTGTGTTTGATCGTTCATTGATTCAAGCGGTAGAAAAAGCCATTTTAACCTCTGACTTAGGCTTGAACCCATCTTCTGCCGGTACAACGATTCGCGTGCCACTTCCACCATTAACAGAAGAACGTCGCCGTGATTTGATTAAAATTGTGAAATCAGAAGGCGAGCAAGGTAAGGTAGCGATTCGTAACGTACGCCGTGACGCGAACGATAAAATCAAAGCTTTGCTAAAAGACAAAGAAATCAGTGAAAACGATCAGCACAAAGCTGAAACCGAGATTCAACAAATTACCGATAAATTCATCAAAAAAGTTGATGAAGTGTTAGCGGAAAAAGAAAAAGAATTACTCGATTTCTAATCATAAGAACAGGTTAACATCAGACGCAGTGCCTTACTGCGTCTTTTCTTATATGGGCGGATGAGGCTTTCATCCCGTCCGAAAAATTGACAAAGTGCGGTCGAGATTTTATGCAAAAAAAACAAAAGGTCGTGATTCTTGGCGCGACAGGTTCCATC
>NZ_CALIWN010000032.1:0-99694 GCF_938046485.1 uncultured Aggregatibacter sp.
CATCAGACGCAGTGCCTTACTGCGTCTTTTCTTATATGGGCGGATGAGGTTTTCATACTGCCCGAAAAATTGACAAAGTGCGGTCGAAATTTTATGCAAAAAAAACAAAAGGTCGTGATTCTTGGCGCGACAGGTTCCATCGGTAATAGCACCCTTTCTGTGATTGAACACAATCCGGAAAAATATGAAGCGTTTGCTTTAGTTGGGGGTTCCAATGTGGATGCCATGTTTGAAAAATGCGTGAAATTTCGACCGCACTTTGTTGCTTTGGCAGATGAAAGCGCAGCAAAACATTTACATGAGAAAGTGGCTGCGCATCAGCTCCCGACGCAAGTATTTGCCGGTCAACAAGCGATTTGTGAATTAAGCGCGCATCCTGATGCGGATATGGTCATGGCGGCGATTGTTGGTGCGGCAGGTTTATTGCCAACGTTGTCAGCAGTGAAAGCCGGTAAAAAAGTTCTGCTGGCAAATAAAGAAGCCTTGGTTACTTGCGGTCAGATTTTTATTGAGGCGGTAAAACGCTATGGCGCGCAATTATTACCGGTGGATAGCGAACATAATGCGATTTTCCAATCTCTGCCACCACAAGCTCAACAACAAATCGGATTTTGCCCGTTGGCAGATTTGGGTATCAGTAAAATCGTGCTGACCGGTTCGGGTGGGCCTTTCCGTTATACGGAGTTAAGCGAATTTGACAGTATTACACCGGAACAGGCGGTGGCACATCCTAACTGGTCTATGGGCAAGAAGATCTCTGTGGATTCCGCAACGATGATGAACAAGGGGTTGGAGTATATTGAGGCTCGTTGGTTGTTTAATGCGACAGCTGATGAAATGGAAGTGATTATTCACCCACAATCCATTATTCACTCCATGGTGCGCTACATTGATGGCAGCGTTATCGCGCAAATGGGGAATCCTGATATGCGCACACCGATTGCGGAAACTATGGCGTATCCGCACCGCACTTTTTCCGGCGTAGCGCCGTTAGATTTTTACCAATTAAATGGGCTGACTTTTTTAGCGCCGGATTATCAACGTTATCCTTGTTTGAAATTGGCGATAGAAGCTTTTGCGGCAGGACAGTATGCGACTACAGCCATGAATGCGGCGAATGAAGTGGCCGTACAAGCCTTTTTAGATCGCCAAATTAAATTTACGGATATTGCCAAACTGAATCAGGCTGTCGTGGAACAAATGCCGTCGCAACAAATCAAACAGATTGATGATGTGTTGGAGGTGGATCGTGCTGCGCGTGAATATGCACGACAACAATTGGCACATTGGTCACACTAATATTTTGCATTGAGAAGGGATAATGACAGAATTAGATCGGAATAATATTCCGCAACACGTTGCGATTATCATGGACGGCAACGGGCGCTGGGCGAAGCAACAAGGGAAAATGCGCGTTTTTGGGCATAAAAACGGCGTGGCGGCAGTACGTGAAGCCGTGTCTTATGCTCGCAAAATCGGGGTGAAATATTTAACCTTATATGCGTTTAGCAGCGAAAACTGGAATCGCCCCGAGCAGGAAGTGAGCGCATTGATGAATTTATTTATGCAAGCGCTTGATTTTGAAGTGAAAAAACTGCATAAAAATGACATTCGTTTGAAAATTTTAGGCGACATTTCCCGTTTTAGCGCAGGCTTGCAGGAAAAAATCAAAAAAGCGGAAAAATTAACGGAAAATAACACCGCACTTACGTTAAATATTGCCGCAAATTATGGCGGGCGCTGGGATATTGTTCAGGCGGCACAGCAGTTGGCAGAACAGGTTCAAGCGCAACAGCTTAACGTCGCAGACATTAATGAAGCTTTATTGCAGCAACATTTGGTGACGAAAGATGAGCCTGAAGTGGATTTATTAATTCGCACCAGCGGTGAACAACGCATTAGCAATTTCTTGTTATGGCAAACCGCCTACGCGGAATTATATTTTTCCGATGTACTGTGGCCGGATTTTAATGAAGCCGAGTTTCATCAGGCGATTTTATCTTATCAACAACGTCATCGCCGTTTTGGCGGGACCGAATAATTGAGGAATATATTGTGCTTAAACAACGAGTTATTTCGGCAATTGTGTTAATTGCCCTTGTCTTTACCGCATTATTTTTATTTTCACCTTATTATTTTGCTCTCGCCTTGGGCGTTGTCGTCGTGTTGGGCGTTTGGGAATGGACACAGTTCTTTAATTTCAAACAACCCACTTTTTGGCGCTATGCAATCACTGGCTTAAGTGCTGCCTTTTTATTCCTCTGGATCTATGGGGAAGGCAATTATTTAGATGCCGGCCGTGTATTTGAACTGTATGCGCAGCCGATTTTATTAGGCGCAGTTATTTGGTGGCTGGCGGCCTTATTTTTTGTAGTGACCTACCCGAAAAGTAGTGCTGTTTGGGGCAAACATTCCGTTTTACAATTCTTTTTCTGTTTCTTCACCCTTATTCCATTTTTAATTGGCGTATTATTACTACGTTTAGATCATTATGTGGCAGCGCCTTATCACGGCATTATGCTGTTGTTGTATGTGTTTATTTTGGTTTGGGTAGCGGATTCCGGTGCATATTTTGTCGGTCGTAAATTGGGTAAACACAAATTGGCACCGAAAGTGTCTCCGGGAAAATCTTGGCAGGGGGCGATTGGCGGTTTGGTGATGGCAGGTATTGTTGCAGCCATTTTTGTGAATGTGGCGCAACAAAGTTTGACCGCGAATGTCTCATCCGGAGCCTTTATTGGTCTGTCTGTGGCAACGGTTGCCATCTCTATTTTAGGCGATTTAACGGAAAGTATGTTTAAACGCCAAAGCGGTATTAAAGATAGCAGTCATTTAATTCCGGGACATGGTGGTATTTTGGATCGCATTGACAGCTTAACCGCGGCGGTTCCATTCTTTGCCTACTTCTATTTCTTTGTACTATAGGATTGGCGATATGGCATTTTTGTGGTCAACCGTTTCATTTCTGATTGTGATTGCCGTTTTAGTGACGGTACATGAATATGGTCATTTCTGGGCGGCACGAAAGTGCGGTGTGAAAGTCCATCGTTTTTCTATTGGTTTTGGCAAAGTCATTTGGTCGCGTACCGATAAACAAGGGACAGAATTCGCCGTGTCGGCCATTCCGCTTGGGGGCTATGTCAAAATGCTGGACGGACGCAATGAAGAAGTGCCTGATACCTTAAAATCTCAGGCCTTTGATCATAAAACGGTCGCTCAGCGCGCATTTATTATTGCCGCCGGTCCGCTTGCGAATTTCTTGTTTGCCATTTTTGCTTATTTTCTCGTTTATTCCATTGGCATTCCGAGTATTAAGCCGGTAATCGATGAGGTTCGTCCCCAATCGATTGCTGCAATGGCACAAATACAGCCGAACACCCAAATTACGGAAATTGATGGCGTTTCAACCGCTGATTGGGAAACCATTAATATGTTGTTAGCCACCAAGTTAGGGGAAAGCAAAGTTGATCTGACATTAGTGGAATTTGGTTCTAACATTGAACAGCATAAAACTTTAGATTTATCCAACTGGACGTTTGATCCTGAGAAACAAAGTGCATTCGGATCCCTCGGTATTGTACCGGTGAGAAGTAAAGTGGATATGATACTCTCTAAGATTACTGAAAATTCACCGGCAGAAAAAGAAGGATTACGAAAAGGCGATAAACTCTACTGGTCGGATAACAGTAAAATTGAGTGGCATACGTTTCTAGAAAAGGTTCAAGAAGGCAAGCCATTAACCCTAAAAGTAGAACGTGATGGTGTGTGGTTTGATAAAACACTTACACCAGAACTGAATGAAAAAAAACGCTGGTTTGTGGGAATTTCCCCGACTTTTTATCCCTTGGCTAATGAATATCGCACTGAATTAAAGTATGATATGCTTGAAGCCTTACAAAAAGGGGTAGAAAAGACCTTTCAACTCTCTTGGTTAACGATTAAAGTCATCGGGAAATTAATCACCGGCAATTTGTCTTTGAATAACTTAGGCGGTCCAATTTCCATTGCCAAAGGGGCAGGTGCCTCTTCTGAAATTGGCCTGATTTATTACCTGAGTTTTATGGCATTAATTAGTGTTAATTTGGGTGTTATGAATTTGTTTCCATTGCCAGTACTGGATGGGGGACATCTTGTCTTTTTGGTGATGGAAGCGTTGAAAGGAAAACCAGTTTCCGAGCATGTGCAGAATGTGAGTTATCGAATTGGTGCTGTCTTGTTATTGATGTTAATGGGACTTGGACTAATTAATGATTTTTTACGTTTATAACTAATTACGTATCTTATACAGGATAAAATTTACGATGAAAAAACTCTTAATTGCAAGCCTCTTATTTGGTTCGACGAGTGTTTTAGCCGGCACCTTTGTCGTACAAGATATTCGTGTTGATGGCGTTCAGTCCACTACTGAAAACAGTATTATCGCCAGTTTACCGGTACAGGTTGGGCAAAAAATCAACGACGCCAATATTGCCGATGTCGTACGTACGCTTTTCTTAAGTGGCCAATATGATGATGTTCGAGCTTCTCAACAAGGCAATACGCTTGTCATTTCAGTTACACCGAAATCCATTATTTCCGATGTAATTTTAGAAGGAAATAAAACCATTCCGGATGAAGCACTAAAACAAAATTTAGATGCTAACGGCTTCCAAAAAGGGGAGATATTAAATCGTGAAAAATTAGAAACATTTCGTGCAACATTAGAAGATCACTATCACAGTGTTGGTCGTTATAATGCGCAAGTAAATACGATTGTCAATCCGCTACCGAATCATCGTTCCGAAATTAAATTGCAAATTAAAGAAAACGATGTGGCATTGCTTAAAGAGCTCAATTTTGTCGGCAACCACGTTTTTAGTAAAAGCAAACTGCAAGATCAAATGGAGTTGCAACCGGATGCGTGGTGGAAACTTTTCGGTAATAAATTTGATCCGAGCCAATTCAACAAAGATCTCGAAGCCATTCAAAACTATTATTTTGACCATGGCTATGCCAAAGCGAAAGTAACCGGCACCGACGTGCAGTTAAATGATAAGAAAACAGAAGCCCGCGTCACCATTAATATTTCTGAAGGTGATAAATACACGGTGAAAAACGCACGTATTCTCGGTGATTTAGGCGGTATGAAAGATCAGTTGGCACCAACATTAAATCAAATTCACCTTGATCAATATTTCCGTGGCAGTGATGTACACGCTGTTGAAGACAGCATTAAATCTATTTTAGGTGAAAAAGGCTATGGTAGTGCCCAAGTGAGTGTACAGCCGGATTTTGACGATCAAGATAAAAGCGTTAATTTAAGTTTCGTTGTTGATGCCGGCAAACGTTATTCTGTGCGCCAAATCCGTTTTGAAGGAAATACTGTCACTGCCGATAGCACATTACGCCAAGAAATGCGTCAACAAGAAGGCAGTTGGTTATCCACCGACTTAATCGAACTCGGTAAAGTGCGGTTAGATCGTACCGGATTTTTTGAAACCGTAGAAAGCCGTACCGAACCGGTTGAAGGCAGCAGTGATGAAGTGGATGTGGTGTACAAAGTCAAAGAGCGTAACACCGGTAGCATTAACTTCGGGGTTGGTTATGGTACGGAAAGCGGTTTAAGCTATCAAGCTAGTATCAAACAAGAGAACTTCCTTGGTATGGGATCATCCTTAAGTCTTGCCGGTTCCCGCAATGACTACGGAACCAGTGTTAACTTAGGTTATACCGAACCGTATTTCACGAAAGACGGTGTGAGCTTGGGTGGAAATATCTTCTTTGAAAACTATGACAACTCAAAAAATAGTAATTCCGCTGCTTATACAAGAACAACTTACGGTGGCAATGTCACTTTAGGTTTCCCAGTGAATGAAAATAACTCCTATTATGTGGGTTTAGGCTATGTTTATAATAAATTGAAAAACATTACGCCGGAATATAGCCGCGCGCTCTACCTAGCCTCAATGAATTATGATAACTGGGCATTCCGCTCCCATGACTATGATTTTTCTTTCGGTTGGAACTACAACAGCTTAAATCGTGGTTTCTTACCGACCGAAGGGGTCAAAGCCACCTTTGGTGGAAGAGTGACCATTCCTGGTGCTGACAATAAATACTATAAACTCAATGCAGATGTTCAAGGATTCTATCCGCTAAATCGCGATCAAACTTGGGTATTATCCGGTCGTTTAGGGGCATCCTATGCTAATGGCTTAAGCGGTAAACGTTTACCGTTCTATCAAACCTATACTGCCGGTGGTATCGGTAGTTTACGTGGTTTTGCTTACGGTGCAGTAGGTCCACAAGCGATTTACATCAATCCGCGCGCTTGTAACCCGGCTAGTGTAACCACCAAATCCGAGTGTTATAGCCTACTTAACGGCGATATCGTTGGAGGTAATGCAATGACATCTGCCAGTGTAGAATTGATCATGCCAACACCTTTTGTTTCGGAAAAAAGCCAAAACTCCGTGCGCACATCATTATTTATTGATGCTGCAAGTGTATGGGATACGCATTGGAAAGCTGAGAAAAATCAATTTGCTCACTTAAGCACCAAGCTACCTGATTATGGCGATCCGTCACGTATTCGTTCTTCTGCCGGTATTGCCTTCCAATGGCAATCACCAATCGGTCCGCTAATCTTCTCTTATGCTAAACCGATTAAGAAATACGAAAATGATGACATTGAACAATTCCAATTTAATGTCGGTGGTTCATTCTAATTTAATGAACTTAAGTTAATTAATAAACTCTAATCACTTGTTTGTGCCAATGTTGCATTGGCACAAATTAATTTTTTTAATCTATAAAAAAGGAAATTTTACTCATGAAAAAAGTCATTAAACTTGTTCTTATTTCAGCCATTTTAATTTTCACTTCTCGTTTAGCCATGACAGAAGAAAATATTGCATTTGTGAGTGCAGATTATCTCTTCCAAAATCACCCTGAACGTAAAGCAATCGCAGCAAAATTAGAAACAGAATTCAAAGCGACTGTGGAAAAATTGACAGAAAACAAGAAAAAGGTCGATGCAAGAATTGCGGATGTACAGAAAAAAGTAGAAGCAAAAGTCGCTGCATTACAAAAAGATGCACCAAAATTGCGCGCTGCCGACATCAAAAAACGTGAAGATGAAATTAATAAATTCGCCAGCACCGAACAAGCGACAATCAATAAGTTAGTGGCAGAACACGATCAACAAGTTCGTATCTATCAAGATAACTATGCAAAACGCGAAAACCAAGAAACCTCTAAATTGGTTGAAAGCATTCAAGCCGCAACTAACGCCGTGGCAAAAGAAAAACACTACACCATCGTATTAGATGATCGTTCCGTTGTCTTTGCGGCAGACGGTAAAAATATCAATGATGATGTTCTAAAAGCGATTTCCGCAGCAGCTGCGAAGGCTAAGTAATGAGATCCTATTCTCTTTCAGAATTAGCACAACAAATCGGCGCTACCATTCGTGGTAACGCCGATGTTGTTGTGAGTAATATCGCTCCCTTAGATAAAGCAGAAAAACATCAACTAACATTTATTTCTAATGCCAAATTCCGTGAAAAACTGGCACAGTCAAAGGCCGGTATTTTGGTGGTATCTGAAGCGGATGTGGAATTTTGTTCACCGGAAAGTAATTTGCTTATCGTGAAAGATCCTTATGTTGCCTATGCAAAATTAGCACAATATATGGATACCACACCAAAAGCGGCAAGTGGAATTGCAAAAAGTGCGGTCATTTCTGACGATGTTTTGTTAGGTGAAAATGTCTCTATCGGTGCAAACAGTGTCATTGAATCCGGCGTTGTGCTTGGTGATAACGTGGTGATTGGCGCAAATTGTTTTATTGGTAAGAACACCAAAATTGGCGCGCACACCCAACTTTGGGCGAATGTATCCGTATATCATGAGGTGGAAATTGGCCAGCATTGCTTGATTCAATCCGGCGCAGTCATTGGTAGTGATGGCTTTGGTTATGCCAATGAACGCGGTAAATGGATTAAAATCCCGCAAGTAGGACAAGTGATTATCGGCAATCACGTGGAAATTGGTGCTTGCACCTGTATTGACCGTGGCGCATTAGATGCAACCGTGATTGAAGATAACGTGATTATCGACAACCTTTGTCAAATTGCTCACAACGTGCATATTGGCACGGGGACCGCGGTTGCGGGCGGGGTGATTATGGCGGGCAGTTTAACCGTGGGACGTTATTGTTTAATTGGCGGCGCGAGCGTGATTAACGGGCATATGGAAATCTGTGATCAAGTGACGGTTACCGGCATGGGGATGGTGATGCGTCCGATTACCGAACCGGGTGTGTATTCTTCCGGTATTCCGCTCCAAACCAATAAAGAATGGCGCAAAACGGCGGCATTGACGCTTGGCATTGATGGTTTAAATAAACGCATTAAGGCCCTTGAGAAAAAATTGAAATCAGATGAGTGATGTTTCGTTCATTTTGTGTTGATGAGTTAAATAACGTATAATTTAACGTGTATTTTTTGTTTCTTATTTAATATTGAAAGGTAATCCCGTGACTGAACAAACCTCAAGAATTATCGAATCTCACGAAATTATGCAATTATTGCCACATCGTTATCCATTTTTGTTAGTGGATCGCGTGATCAATTTTGAAGAAGGCAAATGGTTGACTGCGATTAAAAATATCAGTGTGAATGAGCCTTGTTTTACCGGCCATTTCCCGGGAAATCCGATTTTGCCGGGGGTATTAATTCTTGAAGCCATGGCGCAGGCTATGGGTATCTTAGCTTTCAAAACCCATGAGTTAGCCGGTGGTGAGATTTTCTATTTCGCCGGTGTTGACGAAGCTCGCTTTAAGCGTCCGATTGTTCCGGGCGATCAAATGGTATTACACGTTGAAGTGATTAAAGAAAGACGTGGTATTACTGCCTTTACCGCTACGGCAACCGTTGATGGTGAAGTGGCCTGTGAAGCGAAACTAATGTGTGCTCGTCGCGCAGCATAATTCAGTTAAGGGGATAAATATGATTCACCCAACAGCCAAAGTTCATCCGCAGGCTATTGTTGAAGAAGGTGCAAAAATTGGTGAGAACGTGGTTATCGGCCCGTTTACCATCATCGGCAAAGATGTTGAGATCGGCAAAGGTACCATTGTCCACTCCCATGTTGTGATTAATGGTCATACACGAATCGGCGAAGATAATGAAATTTATCAATTTGCTAGCATCGGTGAGGTAAACCAAGATCTTAAATATCAGGGCGAGCCGACACGCGTTGTGATCGGTAACCGTAACCGTATTCGTGAAAGTGTCACCATTCATCGTGGTACCGTGCAAGGTGGCGGTGTGACGAAAATCGGTGATGATAACTTATTCATGATTAACGTCCATATTGCACATGACTGTGTGATTAAAAACCGCTGTATTTTAGCCAATAACGCTACCCTTGCCGGACACGTGGAATTGGACGATTTCGTCATTGTCGGCGGAATGTCTGCGATTCACCAATTCGTTGTTGTAGGCGCTCATGTGATGTTGGGTGGCGGCTCCATGGTCAGCCAAGACGTGCCTCCTTATGTTATGGCGCAAGGCAACCATGCTCAACCGTTCGGCGTGAACATTGAAGGGTTAAAACGTCGCGGTTTTGATAAACCGACGATGCATGCGATTCGTAACGTTTATAAAATGATTTATCGTAGCGGTAAAACATTAGATGAAGTGATGCCGGAAATTGAACAAATTGCCGCAACTGAATCGGCGATCAGTTTCTTCTTGGATTTCTTTAAACGTTCTACCCGCGGCATTATCCGTTAATCCTTTTAATCAATTCATCCATTGCCGACCGCTCTTTTCTATGACTAAAAGAGCGGTCGTTTTTTTCAGAGTTTTGACTATGCCAAATTCAATATCCCTCAATCATTCTCCAACCATTGCAATCATCGCGGGCGAAGTCTCCGGTGACATTCTCGGTGCGGGTTTAATTCACGCCCTGAAAGCGCGTTACCCGAATGCTAAATTTATCGGTATTGGCGGTGAACGCATGATTGCCGAAGGATTTGAAACTCTGTTTGATATGGAAGAGTTATCCGTGATGGGATTGGTGGAAGTGCTGAAACATCTACCACGCTTACTCAAAATCCGCCGTAGCATCATCGAGCAATTATCGGCATTAAAACCGGATATTTTCATTGGCATTGATGCGCCGGATTTTAACTTGAACGTAGAACTGAAACTCAAACAACAAGGCATTAAAACCATCCATTATGTAAGCCCATCGGTATGGGCTTGGCGTCAGAGACGGGTATATAAAATTGCCGCGGCCACCAATTTGGTGCTTGCCTTTTTGCCTTTTGAAAAAGCCTTTTATGATCGCTTCAATGTGCCTTGTCGTTTTATTGGGCACACTATGGCGGATGCTATTCCGTTGAAACCCAATCGTGATGACGCCTGCCAATTACTGAATTTAGATCCTGCGCAGCGTTATGTGGCGATACTGGTGGGGAGTCGTGGTTCAGAGGTGGAATTTCTGAGTGAACCTTTCTTACAAACTGCGCAACTGCTACATCAACGCTATCCGGATGTTAAATTTCTTGTGCCGTTAATTAATCAGAAACGTCGTCAGCAATTTGAACAAATCAAACAATGCGTTGCGCCGGAATTGGATATGATTTTATTGGACGGCAATGCTCGCGCCGCCATGATCACAGCCGAGGCAACCTTGCTCGCATCCGGTACGGCTGCGTTAGAGGCCATGTTATGTAAATCCCCGATGGTAGTGGGGTATCGCATGAAACCGTTCACTTATTTCTTAGCCAAACGCTTGGTAAAAACTAAGTATGTTTCTTTGCCAAATTTGCTGGCAGACGAAATGTTAGTGCCGGAATTAATTCAAGAAGACTGCAATCCAACGAATTTGGCAGAAAAATTGTCCCACTATTTAAGTGAGGACAAAAGTGCGGTGCAAAATCGCCACGTTTTATTACAGCGTTTTGCTGAATTGCACCAAATGATCCAATGCAATGCCGATCAACAAGCTGCTCAGGCGGTGATTGATTTATTGGAGCCATCTCATGGATAAGTTTGTGTACCCACAGGGCTATGAACTCATTGCCGGTGTAGATGAAGTAGGACGCGGGCCGTTAGTCGGTGCCGTGGTGACGGCAGCGGTGATTTTGGATCCGAATAAGCCTATTGAGGGACTTGCCGACTCTAAAAAACTGTCGGAAAAAAAACGTGTATTGTTGGCGGAAGAAATTAAGCAAAAAGCCTTTGCGTGGGCGCTTGGGCGAGCGGAACCACATGAGATCGACGAGTTGAATATTTTGCATGCTTCCATGCTTGCCATGGAACGGGCGGTAAAACACTTGAAAATTCAACCGCACTTTGTGTTGGTAGACGGCAATCGGATTCCGCCGAATTTGTCGATACCTGCTCAAGCCGTTGTTAAAGGGGATGCTTTAGTGGCGGAAATTAGCGCAGCGTCTATTTTAGCAAAAGTCGCACGGGATCAGGAAATGTTGGAATTGGATCAACAATATCCGCAATATGCCTTTGCGCAACACAAAGGCTACCCAACGAGATTGCATTTGGAAAAAATTGCTGAGTTTGGCCTTTTACCGCAGTACCGTCGCAGTTTTGCGCCTGTTAAAAAATTATTAGAATCGCTATAATTTAATTTGTATTTGCACACTTGAGCACGGAGGGCACCATGAATCAATTCACCAGCTTACTTGATTCTTTCCGTCCGGAACCTTGGGTATGGGTGCTATTGTTGCTCATTGCTTCCGTGATTCTCTTCATTCATAACCGCATTCGCATGGACGTCGTCGCTATTTTGGTGATGTTGGCGTTCAGCCTCAGTGGCATTTTAACCGTACAAGAAGTGTTTGCCGGTTTTAGTGACCCCAATATTATTCTGATTGCCTTATTGTTCATCGTCGGGGAAGGCTTGGTTCGCACCGGTGTGGCGTATCAAGTGAGTGAATGGCTGTTAAAAGCCTCTCATAACAGTGAAGCACGTGTATTAGTTTTCATGATGTTAGCCGTGGCAGGTCTGGGGGCTTTCATGAGTTCCACGGGGGTCGTGGCCATTTTCATTCCTGTGGTGCTGATGATTTGCCGCCAAATGAATATCTCTCCGAAACGTTTGATGATGCCACTGAGCGTTGCCGGGCTTATCAGCGGTATGCTGACGTTGATTGCGACAGCGCCCAACCTCGTGGTGAATGCAGAGTTGGTACGCAAAACGGATATGCGTTTGAAATTCTTCGATTTTACGCCTATTGGTTTAGTGATTTTGTTTATGGGGATCGGCTATATGCTGGTTGCCCGTCATTGGTTAAAGTCCGATAAAGAAAATGAAACAAACAGCATGGATAAACGTTCCATGACTGATTTGATTCATGAATATGGTTTGCAACAACGCACACAGCGTTTTGTGGTGAGAAAAGGCTCCCCGCTTATTGGTAAAAATCTGGATGAATTACATTTACGTTCTAAATTTGGTTTGAACGTGTTGGCGATTGAACGTTGGAAGCGTTTTCGCCCGATATTTATTTCGGCACTTGGTTCCTCAGAAGTGCGTGAAAAAGACATTTTATTGATGGATAGCAGCGATCCTGAACTCAATTTGAAAGCATTTTGTCAGGAATATAATCTAGAACGGGCGGAAATTCGTGCACAGTCTTTTTCTGAACAAGCCAGTTCTATTGGCATGGCGGAATTGATTTTAGTGCCGGATTCCGACTGTATCGGAAAATCGACTGAGGAACTTGCTTTTCGCTCCAAATACGGTTTGAACGTGGTGGGCATTAAGCGTGACGGAGAAGTGCTTGGTGGGCATTTTGTCGAAACTCCCTATAAAGCCGGGGATTTATTGCTGGTGATTGGTGATTGGAAACTCATCCAGCAAATGCGTAGCCACAGCAAAGATTTCTTTGTGTTGAATTACCCGACTGAAATCACCCGTGCCGTGCCGGCGCAAAGCCAAGCCCCTTATGCCTTGTTGAGTATTTTAGTGATGGTGCTGTTAATGGTGACCCGCCTCGTGCCAAATGTGGTTGCTGCGCTCATTGCTTGCTTGATGCTAGGCTACTTCCGTTGCGTAGATAGCAAAAGTGCCTATGAGTCCATTCACTGGTCAAGCCTTGTACTAATTGTCGGGATGATGCCATTTTCGTTAGCTTTACAGAAAACCGGCGGGGTGTCGGTGATTGTCGAGTTAATGCTGAACTTAGTAGGCGGCATGGGCAAACATTGGATTTTAATTAGCCTATTTATTCTCACTGCCGTTGTCGGTTTATTCATTTCTAACACAGCGACTGCAATTTTGATTGCGCCAATCGCCATTACAATGGCACATCAACTCAATTTATCCCCGATGCCATTTGCGATGGTGGTGGCCATCGCTGCTTCTGCCGCGTTTATGACGCCGGTGTCATCGCCGGTGAATACCATGGTTTTCGGCCCCGGCGGTTATAAATTTGCTGATTTTATCAAAGTCGGTGTGCCGTTCACTCTTTTAGTGATGTTAGTGAGCGTGTTTCTTATTCCTTTACTTTTTCCTTTTTAAGGTTTGAGGAGAATGTGATGAGTATTTATGATCTGAAACCCAAATTCCAAAATCTATTACGTCCTCTCGTGATAAAGCTCGAACAACGTGGTGTGACTGCCAATCAAGTCACCTTAACCGCGTGTGCCATTTCTGTTATTTTAGGGCTAATTTTGACCGCACTTTCCGGGTATCATTGGCTTTTTATTTTGATTCCTATTTGGTTGTTCGTGCGCATGGCACTGAATGCCATTGATGGTATGTTAGCGCGTGAATTTAACCAAAAATCCCGTTTGGGCGGATACCTGAATGAAATCACTGATGTCGTGTCTGACGCCGCATTATATTTGCCTTTCGCTTTTGTCCATCCTTTTGATGCGTTACAAATCGGCTTGATCATTTGGTTGTCGGCATTGACGGAATTTTGTGGTGTGCTCGGGCAAGTGCAAGGAAAAACACGTCGTTATGATGGCCCGTTAGGCAAAAGCGATCGGGCATTTTTGTTCGGTTTGTTGGGCTTGGTTTATGTTTTCGTCCCGGTTTTACCGGATTTTCTCTATTGTCTGCTTTGGGTTGACATCATTCTGTTAATTGTAACTTGTGTCAAACGCGTGAAGTCTGGCTTGGCCGAAGTGGGTAACGAATAGGAGCGTGATTATGTTAGCCAAATTGATTGATTTTCTCTTATGTCGTTTCACCTCCTTTATCACCGGTGTTCGTCCGCAAAAAAATGTGGAACAGCAATCCGCGGATAAACATCGTTTGTATTTTGCCAACCATAACAGCCACGGTGATTTTATTTTGTTGTGGGTCTCTTTGCCTTATCAAGTGCGCAAAAACACCCGTCCGGTTGCCGGTGCGGATTATTGGACAAAAGGGCCGATTCGGCGTTTTTTGGCATACAAGGTGTTTAATATGTTGCTGATTGAACGGGGCGGCGATAACCCGCAAGCCATTACCCAACAAATTAGCGATGCCCTGCAACATCATTCTCTGATTATTTTCCCTGAAGGCACCCGTAAAATGGACGACGATGTGGCGCTACAACCTTTCAAAAGTGGTTTGTATTACATCGCAAAGCAAAACCCACAATTAGAACTTGTGCCGGTATGGATTAGTAATATGCATAATGTTTTGCCGAAGGGTTTTGTGGTGCCAATTCCGCTGTTGTGCGATTTATACATGGGAGCGCCGCTCTTCTACCGTGAGACGGAAGACAAAACCGATTTCTTGAACCGAGCCGAACAGGCACTATTAAGTTTAAATTTAACCGAAAAAGGGAAAGCATAATGGAAATATGGCAACTGTTTGGTGGGTTAATTATCACCTTAATTATTGCGTCATCAATCGGTTATGGATTGAAATTCAAAGTCGGCTTTTCTACACCTCATGCGGTAATTGATAATCTTAACGCACGCATTAATGCCTGGTGGGTAATGATCTTAATTATCTTTGCCGCCGCGGCATTGGGTTTTTATGGCGTGATCGGGTTATTTTTTGTCATTTCCTTCATGGCATTGCGTGAATTTTTATCGTTGCTTTATATTCGTCGTGGCGATCATCTCGCACTTGCCGCTTGTTTCTACGTCATTCTGCCTCTTCAATATTTTTTAGTAGCAATTGACTGGTTCAGTATGTTCACCATCTTCATTCCGGTGTATGGCTTTCTATTTTTGCCAATCCTCTCCGCCTTGTTGGGCGACACGGCGCATTTTTTAGATCGTTCCACCAAAGTGCAATGGGCATTGATGATCAGCGTCTTCTGCATTTCCCACATCCCGGCAATCCTGACATTGGATATTGAAGGTTTTGAAGATAAAAAACTGCTATTGATGATTTTCTTGATTTTAGTGGTGCAATCCAGCGATGTGTTGCAATACGTATGGGGCAAGTTATTCGGCAAACACAAAATTGCGCCAAAACTCTCGCCATCCAAAACCATAGAAGGTTTTGTGGGCGGCGTCGTCAGCGCCAGTGTGCTGGGAGGCTTGCTCTATTGGCTTACGCCGTTTAACCCGGTACAAGCGGTGTTAATGAGCTTATTAATCTGCCTTATGGGCTTTTTAGGCGGCTTAGTGATGTCCGCTATGAAACGCAGCATGGGCGTAAAAGACTGGGGAAATATGATTAGTGGCCACGGCGGTATGCTAGATCGTATGGATTCCCTTTGCTTTGCTGCGCCGATTTTCTTCCATGTGGTGAGATATTATTGGGCTTAGCACGTTAAACCTCATGTTTTAGACTTTGTTGCGTATGCTGGGGGGAGGCTATCGGCGAATGTTGTCGGCACATTGAGCGCCTTTCTCTTTTTCGTTACAATAGGTTACCGTTTTATGTACATCAGCGTATGAGGCATGAACACGCGAAGACATAGTGAGCAGCGTATTGCCATTGATATCGCAAGTCGGCTAAATTGCTTCTATATTTAATTTAAAAGTGCGGTTAAAAAATACGGTAAATTTTTACCGCACTTTCATTTCGGTGGGCGGAATGATTCCCTTTCGTTCCATGTTTATCTCGTAAAAGGACACAACTATGATTATCGTAACCGGCGGCGCAGGCTTTATCGGCAGCAATATCGTCAAAGCATTAAATGACATGGGTCGTAAAGACATTTTAGTGGTAGATAACTTAAAAGACGGCACAAAGTTCATTAATTTAGTGGATTTAGACATCGCCGATTATTGCGACAAAGAAGACTTTATCGCCTCCATTATCGCCGGCGATGATTTAGGTCACATTGATGCCGTTTTCCATGAAGGAGCATGTTCTGCCACCACCGAATGGGATGGCAAATACATCATGCATAACAACTACGAATATTCCAAAGAGTTGTTGCATTACTGCTTAGATCGCCAAATTCCGTTCCTCTACGCGTCCAGTGCCGCCACTTACGGCGACAAAACCGAGTTCCGTGAAGAACGCGAATTTGAAGGTCCGTTGAACGTGTACGGCTATTCCAAATTCTTATTCGACCAATATGTACGCGCTATTTTACCTGAAGCCCAATCACCGGTGTGCGGCTTCCGTTATTTCAACGTGTACGGCCCACGTGAAGGCCACAAAGGCTCTATGGCAAGCGTGGCGTTCCACTTAAATAATCAAATTCTCAAAGGTGAAAACCCGAAACTCTTCGCCGGTAGCGAACACTTCCGCCGTGATTTCGTATATGTAGGCGATGTCGCCGCAGTGAACATTTGGTGCTGGCAAAATGGCATTTCCGGTATTTTCAACTGTGGTACCGGCAACGCGGAATCTTTCGCTGAAGTAGCAAAAGCGGTGATTAAATTCCACGGCAAAGGCGAAGTGGAAACCATTCCATTCCCAGAACATTTAAAATCCCGCTATCAAGAATACACGCAAGCGGATTTAACTAAACTCCGCGCCACCGGCTACGATAAACCGTTTAAAACCGTCGCGGAAGGGGTGGCGGAGTATATGGCGTGGTTAAATCGCCGATAATAGATAAAAAAATCGTGCTACGTTTGTTGAACGTAGCACGAGAATCGTTTTTCTTCTAAAGTGCACGATGTGCATCCTTTCAATATCGCGTTACTGCGTTGAATATCAATGAATGCTTTATGCTAACGCGACTTCCAGTTCAAACACCATTTTATGTGGGATTGCCCTGAACCCTTCATCTTCCAACAAATGATGCTGTTGAATATCTTGTTCTACGACCAAGCGCGTGGATTGCGTGTAGCTGACGAATTCTTTGGCTTTGGCGATAAGTGCGGTGTAAATTTCATTCGTTTTCTCGCTCTGACGAACAAAAATATCCGTTAATTGCCAATAACGTTGTAATTGCAGCGAGGAAAGGCGAGGATAAAGCTGAATAAAACCGAGTGCTTGTTGAGATTGATCGAGGGCGAGAAAAAAAATACTTTCGCCAAAACGAATACGATTGGAAAGAAAGGTGAGTGTGCGCTCCGGGTTCTCCGCCATGCCCCGAGAAAGACGATATTCTTCAAATAACGGTAGCAGAATTTCTAGGTTCCATTGTTCAGCTTTAAAAATTTTAATCATGAGAAAATCGGTCATTTTTTGTTAAATTTATACAGTAGATTGTATCTTTTTAGTGCAAAAGAATCATCTGTTACCAAGAAAATTTTTTAGAACGACGCTCTTTTTTACCGAAAAAGAGGGATTTTTTGCTATAGTAGCTACAGTTTTTATTCAATCAGATTAAGGAGAAACAAAATGGCTCGTCGTCCTCTCGTTATGGGTAACTGGAAATTAAACGGTAGCAAAGCCTTCACTCGTGAATTGATCACCGGCTTAAAAGAAGCATTACACGGTGTAACCGGCTGTGATGTGGCAATTGCCCCACCGGTCATGTATTTAGCGGAAGCAGAAAAATTATTATCTAACTGTGGCTGCAGTTGCGGTGGTCAAAATATCATCCAATTAGGCGCACAAAACGTGGATGTGAATGTGAAAGGTGCTTTCACCGGTGATATTTCCACTGAAATGTTGAAAGATTTTGGCGCGAAATACATCATTATTGGTCACTCCGAGCGCCGTACTTATCACAAAGAAAGCGATGAATTCGTGGCGAAAAAATTCGGTGCGTTAAAAGAAGCCGGCTTAGTGCCGGTATTATGTATCGGGGAATCCGAAGCGGAAAACGAAGCGGGTAAAACTGAAGAAGTCTGTGCGCGTCAAATTGATGCCGTCATCAATCTCTTGGGCGTAGAAGCCTTTAACGGTGCGGTGATTGCGTATGAACCAATTTGGGCAATCGGTACCGGCAAATCTGCCACTCCGGCACAAGCACAAGCCGTGCACGCATTCATCCGTGGCCACATTGCGAAAAAATCCCAAGCCGTTGCTGATCAAGTGATCATTCAATACGGCGGATCTGTAAACGATGCGAATGCGGCAGAATTGTTTACCCAACCGGATATTGACGGCGCATTAGTGGGTGGCGCGTCCTTAAAAGCCCCTGCCTTTGCCGCAATCGTAAAAGCCGCAGCAAACGCGAAGAATTAATTTATTCTCGTTAACTAAAAGAAAATCGCGAAAGAACCGCACGTTAATTGAATTTAAAGTGCGGTTCTTTTTTATTTTAAAACGCAAAAAATATTGAAAACTTAGCAAAAAACGGTTAATTTTGCGCCCTTTTGAATTTATTTCTATTTTAGGGGAAAAATTATGCAACAAACCACGATAAAACAAACAGATACACAACAAACCAAATCGCATTATGAGCCAACCGCAATCAGCAAAATTATTTTTGCCAGCCGTTGGTTACAACTACCAATTTACCTCGGCTTAATTATCGTGCAGGGGATTTATGCGTATAAATTCATGAAATCGTTATGGGAGTTGATTGTCAACCTGAACGAAATGGATTCCAATACCATCATGCTGGCGGTGTTAAACCTGATTGATGTGGTAATGATTGCGAATTTATTAGTCATGGTGATTATCGGCGGTTATGAAATCTTTGTCTCCAAGCTCCGCACACGCGGACACCCGGATCAGCCGGAATGGTTGAGCCATGTCAACGCCTCCGTGTTGAAAGTTAAATTAGCCATGTCGATCATTAGTATTTCATCTATTCATATGTTACAAACCTTCGTTAACGCAACGAATATGCCGGAAAAAACGATGATGTGGCAGTTATTGTTGCATTTAGGTTTCTTGGCGTCAGCGATTGCCATGGCATATACGGATAAAATTCTTTATAGTACAAGCCACAAATCACATTAATAAATCAAAAAAATGGTAAGACGAATGACGGAATGTATTGAAATTACGCCGCAACAAGCTTGGGAAATGCTTCAACATGACGATGCGGCTGTATTAGCCGATGTGCGTGATGCGCAAACCTTTAGCTATGCCCATCCCAAAGGCGCGTTTAATTTAACGGAAGCCACTTGGCCACACTTTGAGGCGTTGTATGATTACGATCAGCCGATCATTCTCAGTTGCTATCATGGTATTAGTAGCCGTAACGTGGCAGCCTTTTTGCTGCGTAACGGCTATGAAAAGGTGTATAGTCTGCAGGGCGGTTTCGCCGCGTGGGAAAAGGCGAACCTACCGTTAGAGACTGGTTATGCGTTAAACCCAACAGAGGCGATGTAATAGAAAATGCCGTAAAAAATAACCGCACTTAACGCCAAACCTCTGCGGGCAAAAGCCGGGTGGCGTTGATGGAGTTTATAGAAAACACGCGCCACGATGCCAAGGAGAAAAGGATAGACCCAAAGAAAAACGGACATGGCGGTGATTTGGTTGTCGCTGAGATGCGTATTATTCAATAAGTGCGGTGAAATTAGCATCGCTAACGGCCACAAGAATATCGGGAAACAAAAGGCCGCAATTGCCCACGTAAAGGGGCTGAACTCTGATGGCAAATTTTGATTTCTCATTTTTTCTCCATACGTAAAATTTTGGAACAGGAATATAGCAAATGCAGCATTTGTTTGGTAGTGAAATCCCATCGTTAGCACAGCATTTCCGTGATGAAATTGCAAAAAAATATCACGTTGAACTCGTCATTCAAGAAACTCAAGATGCACAAGGCAATGTGGTTTATGATGTATTTCTCCCACAAAATTCACCGCACTTTGACGCCATCATTGCGGAAAGCGAAAGCTTCTTACAGGCATGGTTGGCGCAACA
Organism: uncultured Aggregatibacter sp.; assembly: GCF_938046485.1. Classification (NCBI taxonomy): domain Bacteria; kingdom Pseudomonadati; phylum Pseudomonadota; class Gammaproteobacteria; order Pasteurellales; family Pasteurellaceae; genus Aggregatibacter; species uncultured Aggregatibacter sp. The sequence goes on from NZ_CALIWN010000032.1 coordinate 20,146, forward strand.
AAACGCCCGTGCGTGGCAACAAAGCAACGACAACACTCACGTTCATGCAGCATCCCTCCCCTCCTCTCACTTAAATAAGGCTTCTATTTTTTCTTATCTTCAACAACAAAAAATCACTGTGATCATCACCGCACTTTGTGTCGTCATTTATCTTTTTATGCTTTTCGGTTTTGCCGAACCCATTTTATTGGCAACGCATTTCCCCGAAGAGACGACGCAAGAAAGTGAAGTTTGGCGTTATTTCACGCACACCTTAGTGCATTTATCCAATATGCACATTTTGTTTAATCTTACTTGGTGGTGGATTTTTGGTGGGGCGATTGAGCGTCAATTAGGTTCTTTAAAACTGCTGCAAATTTACTTCTTTGCCGGCGTGATAAGCGGCATAGCGCAAAATCTTGTCAGCGGTCCGGCATTTTTCGGCTTATCCGGTGTTGTCTATGCGGTGTTAGGCTATGTGTTTGTGTTGGATAAAATCCATAAACAAACCGTTTTTGCATTGCCGGACGGCTTTTTCAATATGTTACTCATCGGGATTTTACTGGGCTTTGCCGGCCCGTTGATCGACATTCAAATCGGCAATACGGCACATATTTCAGGATTGTTGGTGGGCATGGGACTCGCTTGGATGGATCGAAAAATTCGCGTTAAGTCGTGATTTCCCCCATTAAATACGCTACATTGGCACGCAAAATCTTGCGAAAGAAGGAAAAGTGATTATGAAACAATCTCTTCGTCATCAGAAAATTGTTGAGCTGGTCAAACAAAAAGGCTATTTAAGCACAGAGGAATTGGTGGCTTTATTTGGTGTGAGTCCGCAAACCATTCGGCGAGATTTAAACGAACTGGCGGAAACCAACTTTATCCGCCGTCATCACGGTGGCGCAGCCTCGCCTTCTACGGCGGAAAATAGCGATTATCACGATCGCAAACACTTTTTTTCTCAAGAAAAAAACCGTATTGCAAGACAGGTTGTACAGCTCATCCCAAACGGTGCATCGTTATTCATTGACATCGGCACTACCTCCGAAGCCGTTTCCTTTGCATTATTAGAGCATCAACGATTACGCATTGTAACCAACAATCTTAATGCTGCGCACATTCTGATGCAAAATGATTCCTTTGATATTACCATCGCCAGTGGTTCCCTACGCCAAGACGGAGGCATTATCGGAGAATCCACCGTGGAATTTTTATCACAATTTCGCTTAGATTTTGGTGTGTTAGGCATTAGCGCCATTGATTTAGACGGTACCTTATTGGACTATGATTATCACGAAGTGCAAGTGAAACGTGCCATTATTGATAATTCACGCAACACGTTGTTAGTGACCGACCATTCTAAATTTAGCCGCCGCGCGATGGTGAAACTGGGTTCGATTACGGATGTGGAATATGTTTTCACCGACTCGGATGTGCCAGCAGGGATTGATGAATTATTAAAAAATAAAAACGTCAATCTTGTGATTTGTTAATGCGACATCCTCCCCTAGAAATTCGGCGAGAGACACAGAGAAAATAGCCATAAAAAAGACCGCACTTTTTATCAAGTGCGGTCTTTTTCTTTTGTGTTTTTATCGTCTAACCTTTCTTATCTAACAAGCGAATATAACGTGTTGCTGATAGCCATGCGCCGATATAGCCCATCATCATGCAAACAATTAGCAAGAAAAGAAATTCGGCAAAACTGAGGCCGTTTAAATGAAAGCTCACGGCGAAAATGTCAGTCACATATTTCACCGCCCCGGTGAAATAGCCAATCACCAAGCTACTGAAAATCGCCGCCAAAATGCCACCTAACACCGCATAAATCATGCCGGTATAAAGAAATGGACGGAGGATAAATTGATCGGTCGCACCGAGCAATTTCATCACTTCAATGTTCGCTTGATTGCTGTAAACGTCAGCACGAATACTGTTGCCGATCACCAAGAAAACGGCAACTGCCATCAGCAGCGTACAGAAAATCGCCACATGCGCCACTAACCACGTCAGTGCGGTCAGTTTTTCTAACCAATCGTTATCTAAACGCACTTCTTGAACACCTTTGATTTTATCCAAGCTTTCCCGTAATTCATTGCGTTTTTGCGACTCGTTAAAGGCTTTAGTTGGTTTAATCATCACCACCGCCGGCAATGGATTGTCATCTAACACATCCAGTTCTTCGTTAAAACCCGACCATTGACGAAATTCGCTTAAGCTTTCCTTACGAGAAATGTAATTGAGCGACTCTACGCCCTCTTGCTGACGGATTTTTTCCACCACCAAATTGGCATCGTCTTCTGACAAGTTTTTATGTAAATACACGGTCAGTTCACTTTCCGGATAAAACTGCGTGGTGGCGTCATGAATATTTTTCCAAAGCAGGTAGCTTACAGTTGGAATCGTTAATGACACAGCGATCACTAACACGGTGATGAGCGTGGCAAATTTACGTTGATATAAATCAGCAAACACGGCACGCAGGGAATACAGGGCTTGGGCGCCAAAAGGCAAACTAAAACGACGGGAATTCATGTTACCTCCTAACGCAAATAACCTTGCTCAAGCACAAGGCAAGGCTTAGGTTTTTGTTGAACAATGCTAATGTCGTGCGTGGCAATTAAGACGGTCATGCCAAGACGATTAAACTCTTCAAATAAATTGAAAATCTCAAAAGACAGTGCGCTGTCCAAATTGCCGGTGGGTTCATCGGCTAACAATAATTGCGGTTTATGTACGATAGCGCGGGCAATATCCACCCGTTGTTGCTCGCCGCCCGACAAATGCGCTGTGGAATGATGCGCGCGATCACGCAATCCCACACGATCCAATGCTGCCAACGCACGACTATTGGCATCTTTCGGGTGTTGTCCGGCAATAATCAACGGCAGCGCCACGTTATCCAAGACGGAACGATCGGATAATAAACGATAATCTTGATGCACCATGCCGATTTGACGGCGCAAAAACGGCACTTCATGACGAGATAAGCGGGTAATATCATGCCCGTTAAACCAAATTTGCCCGCCATTGGCACGTTCCATGCCCATAATTAATTTCAGCAGGGTACTTTTCCCCGCACCGGAATGCCCCACCAAGTAGGTCATACTGCCTACCGGTAAATGAAAGCTTAACCCTTGCAGCGCCGGTTTTCCGCCCAAATACGCTTTACTCACATTTGCAAATCGAATCATTTTTCTTCTCTAAAAAACACGTCATTTTTGAACCGCACTTTATTCCTCTTCATGAGCAAATAAAGCGTCAATAAATTCTTCTGCGTTAAATTCGCGTAAATCTTCAATTTTTTCGCCTACGCCAATGTAGCGGATCGGCAAATTAAATTGGTCGGCAATGGCAAAAATCACGCCGCCTTTGGCAGTGCCATCCAATTTGGTTAAGCTGATGCCGGTAAGCCCAACGGCTTCATTAAATAACTTGGCTTGGCTAATGGCATTTTGACCGGTGCCCGCATCCAGGGTGAGCATAATTTCATGCGGCGCACTTTCATCGTATTTTTTCATCACGCGTACGATTTTCTTCAGCTCGTCCATCAAGTTATTTTTATTTTGTAAACGACCGGCGGTGTCGGCAATAAGCACATCAATATTACGTGCCGCCGCTGATTGCATCGCATCAAAAATCACCGATGCCGAATCGGATCCCGTACTTTGCGCCACCACCGGAATGTGATTACGTTCACCCCACACTTGCAACTGCTCTACTGCGGCGGCTCGGAAAGTATCACCCGCCGCCAACATGACGGATTTGCCTTCCATTTGGAATTTACGCGCTAGTTTGCCGATAGTGGTGGTTTTACCTACGCCATTCACCCCCACCATTAAAATCACATAAGGCTTTTTGCTGCCATCAATGCGTAATGGTTGCGCCACCGGTTTTAGGATCTCGCCCATTTCCAGTTTAAGTTGTTGGTATAAGGTATCTGCGTTTTGTAACTGCTGACGGGTCGCATGTTGCGTTAAGTTGTTGATAATTTTTGTGGTGGTCGGCACACCGATATCGGCAATGAGAAGTTGTTCTTCCAATTCTTCAAACAATTCATCATCGATTTTTTTACCAAGAAAGAAACTGCGGAAGCCTGCCCCGATGTTTTGTTTGGTTTTTACCAAGCCTTTGAGTAATCGACTGAAAAAGCCACCTTCGCTTGGTTTTTCCTGTGTTTCTACGATGTCAGCAACGGCGCTTTCTTCTTCGTGTTCTTCCGTTTCCACGACAGATTCATCTTCAATATCCACCGTACTTTCGATTTGTACTTCTGCTTCACTCTCAGAAAGTGCGGTTGAATTTTCTAGCGTTTCTTCAATAGATTGAGTTGACTCATATGATGGCGCAAGCTCAGAAGATGGCGCAAGCGTCCACGCTTGTGCCGCCGGGTTTTCCTCTTGAGAGGTCTCTACTTGAACGTCATGGCTTTCAGGCGCAGGCATAGTAAAAGCTTGTTCAACCGATGGCGCACGCTTCATAGCGTGTGCCTCATCTTCTTCCGATTGCGTTATTTCAGATTGAGCTTCATGAAGTTCAGGCACAAGCGTGGACACTTGCGCCATCAATGTCTCTTCTGTTGATGGATTTTCGCGCGCAGTTTCATCTAAAAGTGCGGTTGTTTTTTCCGCTGTTTCTTGTGCTGCGTCTTGTATTTCGGGTTCATGAGGAAGCTGTTTTTGTGATTCCGGTTCTTTCGGTTCCGTTGATGCTTCCTGTTTATTTTTGCCTAATCCGAACCAAGACCAAAATCCGCCTTTTTTCTTTTCATCTGACATAAATTGCCCACTCTTGTTTAAACTTGATAAAATGCCGCTCATTCTAGCAAAAAAACACATCATTTTCCTGCCGATTTATATGAAAAAAGCAACAACACAACACAGCACGAAAGGCGAAGTGCGCATTATCGCCGGTTTATGGCGCGGGCGAAAATTGCCTGTGCTACCCTCCCAAGGCTTGCGCCCTACCGGAGATCGTGTAAAAGAAACGCTATTTAACTGGCTAATGCCCTACATTGTTGACAGTGAATGCTTAGACTGTTTTGCCGGTAGCGGCTCTCTTGGCTTTGAAGCGCTTTCGCGCCAAGCGGCAAAGGTGACGTTTCTGGAATTGGAAAAAGCCGTGGCACAACAATTAAACAAAAACATTCAAACCTTGAAATGTGCCGATCGCGCGCAAGTCGTCAATCAAAACAGCCTGCACTTTTTAAATCACCCACAAAATCAACCGCACTTTGATGTGGTCTTTCTCGATCCGCCCTTTCATTTTAATTTAGCCGAGCAAGCCATGACTCTATTAGCGCAAAACAACTGGCTGCGCCCGCAAGCCTTGGTTTATGTGGAAACGGAAAAAGGCAAGGAACCGAACATACCGGAAAACTGGATGGTGTTAAAACAAAAAGACAGCGGGCAAGTGAGTTATCGACTCTATCAAGTTGAAAATACGGTAGCCTGACTAAACGCCGTTATTCAGAACGTGCCTAAACAAAAATGCCGCCCTCAATCTGGTTTACCATGTGAGGGCAGCATCCGTTTAGTTAAGAAAAGTACGCATTATTTTGCTAAGCATTGTGCATAGCTATCTGCGGTAAATTGAAGGAACGCGGCATAAGAATTAACGCCCAGTTTAACGGCATCGCCCATTGGATCAAGACGACCGACATTTACTTGTGTCCCTTTGCTTAAACTTTCAATGACTTTTGGCGTGAACTGTGGTTCAGCAAATAAGCAGTTGACTTTGTGTTCGGCAATTTCTTCTTTAATTTTTGCCAAGGTTTTTGCACCCGGTGCCACCAATGGATTAATGGTGAAATAACCGGTTTGATTTAAACCATAGGCTTGGTTGAAATAACCGTAAGCATCGTGGAACACATAGAAACCTTTATCTTTTACGCTTTCCAATTGTGTTTTGATTTTCGCGCTTTGCTCATCTAAAGTGCGGTTAAACTCCGCCACGTTTTTTTCAATCTGTTCTTTTTTCTCCGGATATTGTTTGATCAGTTTTGCCGCAATGCGTTGCGCAACGGATTTACTGATGTCCGGAGAGTACCAAACGTGCCAATTTACGCCTAAGTCTTCATGATCGTGATCATGATGATGTTCATGTCCGGCATGTTCATGTTTGTGTTCCTGTTCTTCGTGTTTATGCTCATGTTTCTCGTGATCGTGGTGATGTCCTTCGTGGGCATGATCATGATCCTCATGGGCTTCGCCTTCGCCATGATGATGGTGATGATGTTCGCCTTTTAATAAAAACGGTTCAATGGCAGCAATGTCTTTGATGGTTAAGACTTTTTTATAGTCAAGATCATCAATGGATTTATCTAAAAAGGCATCCACATCTTCGCCGATCCAAACGACCATTTCGGCAGATTTGAGTTTTTGCACATCAGAGGGTTTTAAGCTGTAATCATGTGGTGACGCACCGGCTGGGACTAACACTTCCGTGTCGGTGATACCATCGGCAATAGAGGAGGCGATAAAACCTAAGGGTTTAACAGAAGTTACGATAGTTGCAGAAGCTACGGCGGAGAAAGAAAGAATCGCTGTGGCAATCGCCGTTTTTTTCAAACCTTGTACGAATTGAGTCATTGTATTTCCTTTTATAATGGGACAGATAAGTTGAATAAAACGCGATTAGGTTACTCTTTTTTTATTTGGATGACTATCTTTTTTTATGAAAAAAAATAAGTCAGTCTTTTTTCTGTAATAACTTATCAATGACACGAGAAACCGCAAAAAATCCAAACGTCGCCGTAATCATCGTTGCCGCGCCAAACCCATTGGCGCAATTCATGGTGGCGGACGTAGAGCAGTTTTCCCCCATTTGAGGGAAAATCAGTGGTTGGGTAGAAAAGACCGCCTCGATGGAAAATTTACGTTTTGGATTTTGCGTGAAATGGTAATCCTTGCGTAAAACCGACCGCACTTTCGCTAACAGCGGGTCTTGAATGGTACGACTTAAATCGGTAATTTGAATTTGGCTTGGATCCGTTTGCCCACCGGCGCCACCCACGGTGATAATGTTGATTTTATGGCGTTTACAGTAGGCAATTAACGTCGCTTTCGTTTTCACATTATCAATGGCATCAATGACATAATCATACTCAGCACGAAGATATTGGGATAAATTCTCCGCAGAAATAAAATCATCAATCACATTGACATCGCATTCGGGGTTAATCAATTTCACCCGTTGTTGCATGACCTCTGTTTTGAGCTGACCGATATTGCCTGTCAAGGCATGAATTTGGCGATTGATATTCGTGACACAAATATCATCCATATCAATCATCGTGATTTTTCCCACGCCTGACCGAGCGAGCGCTTCCACTGCCCAAGAACCCACACCGCCAATGCCAATAACACAAATATGCGCTTGGCGTAAACGGGCTAAAGCCTCGGTGCCATATAAACGACCAATACCGCCGAAACGTTGTTCGTAATTATCCACGCGTGCCATTAGCGTAACACCCAAACGCGACCATAATGTTTTGACAAGCCGGCAATATGCCCCGCCTGATCGCCGATGCCACGATATAAATCGAAATGGTGTCCGTTCACCGCACCGCCTACATCTAATGCCACCATCAAATGCAGTTTATGTTCGCCCGTCCAATTACCCTCATTATCAATTTGTGGCACTTCGACTAACAAGACGCTCCCCAACGGAATCACACCACGGTCAGAAGCCACCGAAGCCATTGGCACTAACGGAACGCCTGCTGCGCCTTTCACTTTGCCATTCGGATCATTTTTAAAGAAGACATAAGACGGATTGCGTTCAAGCAAACCTTGAACCCGAGATGGATTTGCATTCGCCCAATCACGAATCGCCTGAATAGACATTTTTTCTTTCGGAATCTCACCGTCTTCCACCAACAAACGTCCCACGGCAGCGTACGGGTAACCATTTTGGCCGGCATACGCAAAATAATTCAAATTGCCATCACCAAAATCGACGTAACCACTGCCCTGTACGCCAAGCAGGAAGTTATCGATCATGGAATCACTATACGCCAGTTCTAATCCTTTGCCCTTCAATGCGCCGGCATAAATTTCAGCGCGGGAAAAACGTTTTTGTGACGGAAGCGCATAAATCGGTTGGTTATATTTGCCTTGCGGTGTGCGGCGAGCGTGAATCACCGGGGAATAATAGCCCGTCATTAACACGTTTTGATAGCCGTCAAAGCCTTTCATCACTTGTGGATTAATGCCGAAATCAGTAAGTTTGCTCACATTGGCACCGGCTAATACCCACGCAGTGATTTTTTCATAGGTCGGCGCAAAATTGCGGCTCAGTTTGCCGGAGTACGTATTCACATTGGAAAGTTGGGTTAAAAAATCGCCTTGATTTACCACCGCACTTTGATTTTCCACACGAGACACCGGGCTAAAGATTGCTTGCTGATAGGTCCGTCCTTTGTATATCGCGCCGAATTTTTGCGGATCAATATCCGTGCTCGTTGATTGAGCGCTGCGTTTTGAAGTATTTTGATGTTCCGTTGGTGAACACCCGGCTAATATCACCGCCACGGAAAGCGCTAGAAGTTTATAAAGAGAAGATTGATTCAATCGCATACACAACATCCTAGAATAAACGAAAAATAAAGGCCGAATTCTACCCTAATTTCGCTTGGATGAACACGGGGAACATCCAAGCGCATAAAGTGCGGTCATTTTTTCCGATAAAATAGACGTGCGTATGCGATAAAGTGTCCTTTTACTATTGCAACCAGAAGAGGTAACCGAAGGTTGCGATAACCAAGATACACACGATATTTAAAAGAATACCGGCTCTGACCATTTCACTTTGTTTCACTTCACCGGTACCGAACACAATGGCATTCGGCGGTGTTGCCACCGGCAACATGAAGGCACAGGAAGCCCCTAACCCGATGATTAAGGCTAAACCGATTTCCGGCATACCAAGAGATTGTGCGATAGAAATGAAAATCGGCACTAACAACGCCGCACTGGCAGTATTGGAGGTGAATTCCGTTAAAAAAATAATGAACGCAGCAACCAATAAACCGATGAGATAGAAGTGACCACCTTCAATCAGGAATACGATTCCATCAGCCAAGATTTTGCTTGCACCGGAATTTTTTAATACCGCACTTAAGGTTAAGCCGCCACCGAAGAGCATTAATACGCCCCAATCGGTGTTGTCTTGAATTTGCTTCCAGTTTGTTACGCCGGCAACACAAAGGATAACGGCGGCAGATAAAGCAATAACGCTATCGAAGCTGGCAATTTTCCCCTCTAATCCTAATGCACCTGCAAGAATCGGGTTGATTTGGCTACTGAAAACCCAGCTCAATGCAATAAAGACGAAAATCGCTAAGGTAACCCAACGTTGTTTATTCATTGGAATCGCTTCAAATTGTTGGTCAAAACGAATATTGAGTTTTGGCTTGAAAACAATATAAAGCGTGCCAATCATCAGTGGCATAAGAATTAACATAATCGGCAAGCCATACCATAACCAATCAGCAAAGGTGAGGTGTAATTGTGTTGCAACGATGTTGTTTGGCGGGCTTCCCACTAAGGTTCCCATACCACCGATACTGGCGCTATACGCAATCCCTAACAGCACGAACACATAGGTGTTATGTTCTGAATTACGATCTAAACGGCTGAGTACGCCCATGGCAAGGGGTAACATCATTGCCGCTGTTGCTGTGTTACTGACCCACATGGACAAAAAGGCGGTAACGGAGAATAAATACATGACCGCAACAAATAAATTGCCTTTTGCCAACGCCATAATTTTGTTGGCGATCATTTTATCTAACTGTTGAATGTGAAGTGCGGTGGCTAAAGCAAAGCCTCCGAAGAATAGAAAAATATTTGGATCGGCAAAGGTAGCTAGTGCCGTACTGGTTTTGACTAATCCTAAGAAAATGGCAAGGAGCGGAACAATTAACGCCGTGATCGTGACGTGTAAGGCTTCCGTTAACCACAAAATGGCAACCAAAGCCAATAATGCCAACCCACCATTGGCATTTTTATCAAAAGGCAGTGTATTGAGTAAGACAAAAAAGAGAATAACTGCAGAAATCAAGATAATCACGCGCTTATTGATCCCATTTTTATTTAGTGTTGTGTTGCTCATGGTTTCATCCTTTTAAATAAAATAGAAGATCGACATATTGCCTAATAATGTAAACAATATGTTAGAAAACTATCATTGTATAAATAAAAAGCAACGCCTTTTTTGTGGATTTGTGAAGTAGCGCAAAAAAAAGTGCGGTTGAAATAATAAAAATTTCAACCGCACTGAGGAGAATTTAATGCTTCTGTCTATTCTTGTTCCGGATCGTCTAAATCTAACGGCTCTTGCGACAGAATAATGCCGGTTAAATCGGCATAAATATAATCTTCCGGGAAGAAAGTTACACCACCAAAGTTGACCGGAATATCGGTTTCGCCGTGGTTGTTTTCATCTGCACCTACCGGAATTGGGGCTAACGCATGAATGCCGATGTCGATATTTTCCAGTTGTTGAATTTGACGAACCGCACCATAAACAATGATGCCTTCCCAATGGTTGTCTGCCGCTAATTGTGCGAGTTCCGCATCAATTAATGCACGACGTACTGCACCGCCGCCATCAACGACTAACACGCGTCCTTCACCGTTTTCTTCTAAAATTTCAGCAATTAACCCGTTATTTTCAAAGCATTTTACGGTGGTGACTTTGCCATAAAAAGAACTTAATCCGCCGAAACTTGAGAAAACAGGTTCGACAACATCGACTTGATCGAGATAAATATCGCAAAGTTCAGAAGTATCAATGTACATAAAAGACCCTATTTTTAAGATAAATACTGCGAGCTAGTATAGTCCGTTTCAGCCTAGAAGCAAGCCCAAACTAAATAGCCCATTGATCAGTAACGCAATTAGCGACATTTGCGCCAGCATCGGGCGTAAAGCCACTGGCTCTTTATGAGAGAAAACAAAATAAGCATGTTTGAACAAGAGCGGATAAGTGAGCAAAAAGACGAAACTCAACGGATGACGCAAATTCATGAGGGCAAACAAGAGATAAAACAACGCCGCAATGGAAAGCAGCAAGCAATGATAAATCCGCCCATTATGCGGACCTAAGCGCACGGCAAGGGTGTTTTTACCTGCTGTGCGATCTTGTTCAATATCGCGCAAGTTATTGATATTTAATACGGCTGTCGCAAGTAATCCGCTGGCAATGGCAGGAAGCAAAATAACGGCAGAGATATCATGTACTTGCAGATAATAGGTTCCGCCGATGCCCAATAGCCCAAAGAAAATTAATACGGAAATATCGCCTAAGCCCAAATAGCCGTAAGGCTTGCTGCCCACGGTGTAGGTGATAGCTGCCACAATGGCCAATACGCCGAGCATGGAAAACGCAATTAAATCACTGATATTTTGGTAAGCCATGCCGATTAAGAGTGCGCCACAAAGGAAACTTAAGGCGATCATCACATAAAGCCCTTTTTTCAACTGTGCAGCAGAAATGGCGCCTTGTTGAATGCCACGTAATGGCCCGATACGTTCTGCCGTGTCGGAGCCTTTTTGATGATCACCGTAATCATTGGCGAAGTTGGAGAGAATTTGTAGAAACAACGTGGTGAGTAAACATAACACCGTAATTCCCCAATGGAAACTGCCTGCCCAATAGGCAAGCGCTGAACCGGTTAAAATGGTTGCCAAGGCTAACGGCAGGGTTTTTGGACGCGCTGTTTCAATCCACATTTTTATTGTATTTTTTGTCATAATGGCTACTCGAATAACGAAAAATAAGACGATTTTTTACCGCACTTTTAGCTAAAATAGGCGCCATTCTACAAGGTTATTTTGCAGATTTTAACTGTTTTAAGGAAAATATGTCCGATTCTCTCACATTGCAGCCCATTGCGGTAATTCATACACCTTACAAAGAAAAGTTTTCCGTACCGCGTCAACCTAATTTAGTGCAGGACGGTACAGGCATTGTCGAATTGTTGCCGCCCTATAACCAAGCGGAAGCCGTGCGCGGTTTAGAACAATTCAGCCACCTTTGGCTGATTTTTCAATTTGATCAAATCCCGCAAGGCAAATGGCATCCTACCGTGCGCCCACCACGTTTAGGCGGTAATCAACGAGTTGGCGTGTTCGCCTCGCGTTCTACGCATCGCCCGAATCCACTTGGTTTATCCAAAGTCGAATTGCGCCACGTGGAATGTAAAAACGGCAAGGTGTTGTTACATCTCGGTGCCGTAGATTTAGTGGACGGCACACCGATTCTCGACATCAAACCTTATCTTGCCTACGCGGACAGTGAACCTGACGTGATTTCTGGTTTTGCCCAAAGCGAACCGGAACCGTTGCTGCACGTGGAATTTACTGCAGAAGCGGAAAGTGCGGTCAAAAAACACCGCAAAAATCGACCGCACTTACAACGTTTTATTACTGAGGTGATCCAACAAGATCCCCGTCCTGCCTATCAACAAGGCAAAATCACCGACCGCCTTTACGGCATTTCGTTGTATGACTTGAATGTGAAATGGCGGATTAAAGCGGATACGGTGGATGTGGCGGAAATCGTGCAAATTGAAACCTTAGTAAATCATCAGGAAGATTAACCAGCGGACTTTTTGAAGTGTATTTCTGATGAGAAAATATTTTAAATTCTCACCGCACTTTTCACGCTTTCTTATTCACTCAACCCCGCCAAAATTGAACATTCCGGGCAGTCGTTGCCTTGGCAGCTGTCATGCCAGCGTTGGAGTTCAGCCACCATTTTTTGTAGTGCCTGAATTTGCGCGTTGAGGGTTTCGATATGTTGTGCCGTAAGTTGTTTCACTTCACGGCTGTTGCGATGCGGGTTGTCTTGTAATTCAAGTAATTGGGCGATTTGTTGCAGGGAAAAGCCCACGTCTCGTGAGTGGCGGATAAAACGCAAACGGGCGAGATCGTTTTCTTCATAGTAGCGATAACCTGAAAGGGTGCGTGTGCCGGCTTTGAGTAAGCCTCGTTTTTCGTAATCGCGAATTTGTTTGGCTGATAAGCCGGTGAGTTTGGCTGCTTGACTGATATTCATAAAAAGTGTTTGACCTTAACCTAACGTTAAGGTTTATAGTAATCTCACCGACAAAAATCGGCAAGGTTTAACTTAACAAAGGAGCAAATGATGCAAAACGTAACCTTAAAAATTGATGGCATGACCTGTGGTGGTTGTGTGAAAAGCGTAACCCGCGTATTGAGCGAATTGGACGGTGTGGCGCAAGCTGACGTCAGTTTGGAAAAAGCGCAAGCGGTCGTGAGTTTTGATGAAAATAAAGTGCAACTGGCAGCGTTGGTAGAAGCCGTGGAAGATGCCGGGTTTGATGCGGAAGTGGCATGAGTTTTGTTTATTGCGTATTTAATTGATGGCGGCGTCTCCTGATACCGTCTTTTGATTGTTGCTTTGTTGTAAGTACGCGTTGGGAGACGCGCGCTCTAGGTCTTGTGACGTGCGCTATGATTATGAATAAGCACAAGCGTGGACGCTTGCGCTAGCCGTCTTTAATATCGATGATAAAAAATATTTCCAAAACCCACCGCACTTTTCTGGGAAAGGACATAAAAAAAGAGGATGTTATGCAAAAAGTCTCCATTCAAATTGATGGTATGACGTGCCAGTCGTGCGCCAGTCGGATTGAAAAAGTGTTGAATAAAAAAGATTTTGTGCAGCAGGCGGGTGTGAATTTCGCCAGTGAAGAAGCGCAGATCACTTTTGATGAAAAGCAAACTTCCGTTGAACAACTGATCCAAATTATTCAAAAAACCGGTTTCGCCGCCCAATTAAAGCAAGAACAGACAGCGTTGCCGCAAGAACGTAAACTCTCGTGGCGGTTGATTTTATTGTGGCTGATTAACGTGCCGTTTTTAATCGGTATGCTCGGCATGATGCTGGGACGACATGATTGGATGTTGCCGCCGACGTGGCAAATGGTGTTAGCCACGATTGTGCAATTCGGTTTGGCGATTCCCTTCTACAAAAGCGCTTGGGGCAGTATTAAAGGCGGGTTAGCGAATATGGATGTGTTGGTCAGCCTTGGCACGCTCACCATTTATTTTTATTCCGTCTTTATGCTGTTTTATCTGCCGCATATGAGCCACGATCATGGTTCGGCAAATATTTATTTTGAAGCCTCCGTCATGGTGTTGGGTTTTGTGAGTTTGGGAAAATTCTTAGAAGAACGCACCAAAAAACACAGCCTAAACAGCCTGGGTTTATTGTTACAGCTGACACCAAAACAGGTGCGCGTGCAACGTAACGGCGAATGGCAAACCGTGCCGTTAAATCAAATCCAAGTGGGCGAACTGTTACGTGCTAACCAAGGTGAGCGCATTGCAGCAGATGGCGTGGTGGAAGAGGGCACAGGCTGGTGTGATGAGAGCCATTTAACCGGCGAATCTCTGCCTGAAATGAAAAAATCGGGAAGCCAAGTGTTGGCAGGGGCGATGGTGACGGACGGCAGTTTGGTTTATCGCTCGCAACAGCTTGGTAGCCAGACGTTGCTCGGCGATATGATGAACGCCCTTTCTGAAGCGCAAGGCAGCAAAGCGCCCATCGCCCGTTTTGCCGACAAAGTGGCGGCAGTGTTCGTGCCAACGGTAATAGGCATTTCCTTGGTGACGTTTTTACTCACCTGGTGGCTTCAGCAAGATGTTGTCACGGCGTTGATTCATGGGGTTGCCGTGTTGGTCATCGCCTGTCCTTGTGCGTTGGGCTTAGCGACACCGGCGGCGATCATGGTGGGCATGGGCAAAGCTGTGAAGCAGGGCATTTGGTTTAAAGATGCCGCCGCTATGGAAGAAGCCGCCCATGTGAATGCGGTGGTGTTGGATAAAACCGGCACGCTCACAGAAGGTAAACCGCAAGTGGTTGCTTTTTGGCAGTCGCAAAGTGCGGTCTATTCTGAAGATGAAATTTATGCGTTGGCGGCCGCTATTGAACAAAGCGCGACACATCCGCTGGCAAAAGCCCTTGTGCAAGCCGCGATGGCAAAAAATATGGCGTTGCCTGCGGTGCAACATATTCAGGCAGATGTGGGGCAGGGGATTCAAGGCGAGATTGAACATCTCGGCACGGTAAAAGTGGGCAAACCTGCCTATTGCGGTTTGACGTTACCGACTGATCTTGATCCGGTGTGGCAGATCGCCAGCATTGTGGCAGTTGCCGTAAACGATGAGCCCGTTGCCGCGTTTGCCTTAGCAGACGCCTTGAAACCGGACAGTCAAAAGGCAATCCAGCGTTTGCAGGCACATAATATCAATGTGTATATCATGAGTGGCGATAATCCGAACGTAGTGCAATACATTGCTAATCAGCTTGGGATTCAACATGCGCAGGGTAATATGTCGCCGCGAGATAAAGCAAGTGCGGTAAAACTTCTCCAAGAAAATGGCAACGTGGTTGCTATGGTAGGGGATGGGGTGAATGACGCACCGGCACTCACAGCCGCCAATGTAAGTTTTGCTATGCACGATGGCGCGGATGTGGCGCAACACAGTGCATCGGCAACCCTGATGCAGCATTCGGTCAATCAGTTGGTGGATGCTTTATTGATTTCCCGCGCGACCTTGAAAAACATTAAACAAAATTTGTTTTTTGCCTTTATTTATAATGTGTTGGGCATTCCGCTAGCCGCATTTGGCCTGCTCAGTCCGGTGATTGCCGGCGCGGCGATGGCGATGAGTTCGATTTCCGTGTTAAGCAATGCGTTACGCTTGAAAAAGGCGAAAATGACATAACCACAATGGCTTAGCATAAAAACGTAACGAATCTCGCTAAAAACTGCTATATTACAAGCCGTTATATTCTCAATATTGAAAGGAGAAAATATGTCTATGCAGGTTTTGCTTTCAAACCAACCGGCTTCGGCGGTTTGGGGGGAAAAGGCACTCATCAGTTTTAATGAAGATAAAGCGACCCTTCATTTAACCGATTTTTCCGACCGCACTTCTATACAAAAAGCGGCACGCAAGTTACAAAATCAGGGGATTTCTGATGTTTCGTTAAGCGGGGAAGGCTGGCAATTGGAAAGTTGTTGGGCGTTTTATCAAGGTTTTTACAATGCGAAAAAGCAGTTTAAACTGCAGTTTCCGACGTTATCTGCGGAGCAACAACAAGAACTGAATCACCGTATTCAATGTGGCGATTTCGTACGTGAAATCATTAATCTGCCGGCAGCCATTTTAACACCGGAAGAGCTTGCCCAACGCGCCGCGAAGTTTATCGGGCAGACGGCAGAGCAAGCCGGTAAACAAAGTGCGGTCAGTTTTTCCATCGTTTCTCGAGAAGCATTGCTGGAACGGGGGTATCATGGTTTATGGCAAGTGGGGAAAGGGTCTCAAAATCTGCCGGCCATGTTGCAGTTGGATATCAACCCGACAGGCAATCCGGACGCGCCGGTGTTGGCCTGTTTAGTGGGTAAAGGTATTACGTTTGACAGTGGTGGTTACAGCATTAAACCGAGCGATGGCATGAGCACCATGCGTACGGATATGGGTGGCGCCGCGTTATTGACGGGGGCATTAGGCTTGGCGATTTTGCGTGGTTTAAATCAACGGGTGAAATTATTCCTTTGCTGCGCAGAAAACTTGGTGAGTAGTCGCGCCTTTAAATTGGGTGACATTATCCAATATCGTAACGGTGTCAGCGTAGAAATTCTTAATACGGATGCCGAAGGGCGATTGGTGTTGGCTGATGGTTTAATTGATGCAGATGCCGAACAGCCTCAATTTATCGTGGATTGTGCGACCTTAACCGGTGCGGCAAAAGTGGCGGTGGGTAATGATTATCACAGTGTGTTATCCATGGATGATCAGTTGGTCGCCGATTTATTCCACGCTGCCGAGCAAGAACAAGAGCCATTTTGGCGCTTACCTTTTGCGGAATTACATCGCGGACAAATTAAAACGGCGTTCGCTGACATTGCCAATACCGGCACGGTTCCTGTGGGCGCAGGTGCGAGCACGGCAACCGCGTTTTTATCTTATTTCGTTAAAAATTATCAAAAACATTGGTTACACATTGATTGTTCCGCCACCTATCGCAAAACCCCAAGCGATTTATGGGCGACCGGCGCGACCGGTATCGGTGTGCAAACCCTTGCCAATTTATTATTAGCTAAAGCAAAACAACAGTAAGAGGATGTGAAATGAGCTTACAACGAACCTTATCTATTATTAAACCGGATGCCGTAAAGCGTCATTTAATCGGCGCGATTTTGGCACGCTTTGAGCAACAGGGATTCAATATTGCTGCCGCGAAAATGGTTCAGTTGAACAGAGAACAAGCAGAAGGCTTTTACGCCGAACACCAAGGCAAGCCTTTTTTCGAGCCATTAGTGGAATACATGATTTCGGCGCCGGTATTCGTGAGCGTGTTAGAAAAAGAAAATGCCGTGCAAGATTACCGCACTTTAATGGGAACGACCAATCCTGAAACGGCAGCAGAAGGCACGATTCGTCGTGATTTTGCCTTAAACCAACGGGAAAACTCCGTGCACGGTTCCGATAGCCCGGAAAGCGCGGCACGTGAGATAGCTTATTTCTTTGCCGCGGAAGAAATTTTTTAATATTGCATGGCGGTCAACCCAAAGAAAAACGGATTAGCTTATTGGGCTAATCCGTTTTTTTATCCGTGTGGATAAAATCACTTATTCCACGCCAAATCGTTCACGCACGAAAGCTTGAAAGTCAGTGCAGCCTCCAATTGGTTTTTCATCCACTAAAATTTGCGGGACGGTTTGCACCGGTTTACCGATAATTTTTGCAATATCCTCTTTGCTCATGCCCTGTTCGATAATATCGATATAACGATAATCAAAATCCGCGAATGAATTTTTTAGCTTTTCGGCTAATGCTTTGGCGCGTACGCAGTACGGGCAGCTTAGGCGACCATAAATAGTTACAAACATGATGTTTCCTTTTGTCTTGTCAATAAATGCGCTGATTTTATAGCGGATGAATAAAAGAATAAAGAGTTTGCCAAGTGTTTAAGGTAGAATGCCGTTAATTTTAGCAATAGGTAAATGAATCTAATTTGCTATGTGATTGAGGCTTTTATCCTCATCGGAGAAAAAGCCAGTGAGAATTAAATACAGTAAAAAAACAAGACTTATGAAACTATTAATGTTGTGCCGTGAGCCGCGTTTGTATAGCTGTCGGCGTTTAAAACAGGCGGCGGAAGAAAACGGCCATCACATGGATATTCTTGATCCGAATCGTTGTTTAATAAAACTCCAAAGAAATCCACCGCACTTTGCGCTTTATTATCAGCCGGATGTGGAAAGCACGCCTTATCTGTTACCTCAATATGACGCGGTATTACCTCGCTTTGGTACCGGCAGTATGCAAATGGGGTGTGCGGTGTTGCATTATTTTCAGGCGTTAAATGTACCTTGTTTGAATCATGCTGATGCTTTTGCGAAAGCGCGTGACAAATGGTTGAGTTTGCAGTTATTACTGGCGAATGGCATTGCCGTGCCAACCTCGTTGCTTGGTGGGCTGGAAACCAATGCGAATGATGCCGTACAGCATATTGGCGCACCGATTATTTTGAAAACCTTGAGTGGTTCGCAAGGGATTGGCGTGGTGCTCGCAGAACGACCACAAAGTGCGGTCAGTATGTTGGAAACATTGAAGCAGGCAAATGTACCGACGTTAGCACAAGAATTTATTGCAGAAGCGCAAGGCGCCGATTTACGTTGTTTTGTGGTAGGAGAACGCATTGTCGCGGCGATGCAACGCATTGGGCAAGGTGGCGAATTTCGCGCAAATTGCCATCGTGGTGCCAGCGCAGAAAAAGTCATCTTAACCGAACAGGAAAAACACATTGCCTTAAACGCAACGAAAGTGCTAGGCTTAGATGTGGCGGGCGTGGATTTAATCCGTTCCGCCAACGGTCCGTTGGTGTTGGAAGTCAATGCCAGCCCGGGGCTTGAGATGATCGAGAAAACCAGTGGCATTGATATTGCCTTGCAAATGATCTTACATTTAGAACAAAAGCATCGTCATCAGGTTGGAGTAATGAAATGATTATTTATTTACACGGTTTTGATTCCAGTAGTCCGGGCAATCACGAAAAAGTGTTGCAACTAAAATTCATCGATGATGACGTTCGCTTTATTAACTACAGCACATTGCATCCGCGCCATGATATGCAATTTCTTTTAAATGAAGTGCATAAATTGGTCTCCGAATCGAAAGACAGAAATCCCTTAATTTGTGGTGTCGGGCTTGGCGGGTATTGGGCGGAACGCATTGGTTTTTTATGTGGCATTAAGCAGGCGATTTTCAACCCGAATTTATTTCCGCAGGAAAATATGGGAGGCAAGATCGATCGCCCGGAAGAATATGAAGACATTGCCACCAAGTGCGTGGAAGATTTCCGTTTGAAAAATAAAGGTCGCTGTTTGGTGTTCTTGTCGGTGGAAGACGGTGTTTTAGATTCCCAACGTAGCACAGAGGTATTATCGCCTTATTATGAGGTGATTTGGGATGCCGTAGAAACGCACAAATTCAAGCAGATTTCGCATCATTTGCAAGCCATCAATGCCTTTAAACAACGTGAGTTATAAATGACAACCAAAGGGAGCAATTACGCTCCCTTTTTGATTAAGGCAGTTATGATCAATGTGTGTGGTTTTAATGAAACAATCTGCTCAATTAGCTTAATCCAAGGCGGCGGCGAAGACCTCGGAGTAATAAAAATAACCATGGCCATAAAAGACCACTAATCATGGCACCAAAAATCTCTCGCCAATCGAAGGTGGCGCGATGAACTAAAAATTCAATTAAGAAGATGCTAAAACGGATCGCAAAGACAAAGAAAATCACCAGCAAGCTTTGCATCCAAAGTGAAAGATTACGAAAGACAAGGTGATTTTTGGTAATTAAGTAGGCAAAGATAGACAACACCAGTGCGTGCGCACCCAAGATCGTGCCTAATACCACATCCCACAGAATACCAATCATAAATGCCCAACCAATACTTACACGGTTGGGAATCGACAATCCCCAATACATAAAAATCAACACGACCCACGCCGGTTTAACACTTTGAAAACCATTAGGCCACGGCATGATTTCCATCACCAAGGCAAGTAGAAATATTGCGGTTAACGCAATGTATTTAAAAATAACACGACTTTGCATTAATCCTCCTCCCTTGGCGATTTATCCTCTACTGGCACGGCTTCTACAGGATTTTCATGGGGTGCCTCTGTCGGCAAATCCGATGTCGCTTCTGAAGGTGTCTGTTCTGCCGGTGGAACATCAGGAACAAGGGCTTTTTTCACTTTTTGTGCTTCATTGCCTTGTGTCGCTAATCGTTGCTCAACCGCTTTACGCACATCTGCCGGTGTGATTGGGCTTGCTTTTCGTGTATCTTCATTTGTCGGCCACAGCAATAAGACGTAGCGTAATTTATCAATAAAGGCTAATGGTTTTGCCGTAACGGTGGCAAAATAATTTTGTCCGTCACGCGATACCGATTCGACAATCGCAACCGGATAGCCCTCTAAAAAACGCCCTCCCAGCCCGGAGGTTACCAGTAAATCGCCTTTTTCAATATCCACTGATCGTGGAACGTTATCTAAAACCAATTCGTCATTATGCCCGGTACCACTGGCAATCATACGAACATCATTGCGCAACACTTGAACTGGAATCGAATGGGCGATATCCGTAATTAATAACACTCGGCTGGTATGCTCGCCCACTGAAATAATTTGCCCGACCACGCCTTTTTCATCAATTACCGGCTGACCAATATAAGCGCCATCTTTTTCACCTTGATTAATCACCACTTGTTGGCGATAAATATCGGTTTCCGCCGTCAGAACTTCGGCAATTTTCTTATATTCATCAATCCGTAGTGGCGAATTTAGGAGCAGTCGCAAACGTTGGTTTTCGACTTTTAATTGATCCAGCAATAAAAGATCCGCGTTTTTTTCTCGTAATTGATCTTTTAATGCTTTATTTTCGATTTGCAATTTATTGGTATCGACCAAATTATCGGAAACCCCATCCAACACCGTGCGTGGCGTATTGGCTAAATAATACAATCCGCCAACAGCCGTTTCTAACAATGAACGGGCTTGAATCATCGTTGTCGTTTGTCTATCTGAGGCAATTAATCCTAATGAGGCAATGACAGCGAGAAAAAGCTTGAGTCCTAAAGGCGGGTTTTTTCCAAAAATAGGCTTCATGATAAGAGCATTCCTCAAAACAAAAGTGCGGTCAATATCAACGGCAATGCCGGTCAGTTAAGCAACAGGCCGGCATTAAGAGATAATTATGTTTTATCGTATGAAACGATTTACCCGGTGATTAACATTATCTGGGTAAAAACATCAAAATGATTCACCGCACTTTTTAAACATGATTAGATTTCTTCACTAAAAATGTCGCCACCGTGCATATCAATCATATCTAATGCCTCACCACCACCGCGTGCAACACATGTAAGTGGCTCATCAGCAACAATGGTCGGCACACCGGATTCTTTGGAAAGTAACACATCAATGTTGCGTAATAACGCACCACCGCCGGTTAGGACCATGCCACGTTCAAAAATGTCCGCAGCGTGTTCCGGTTGACATTCTTCCAAGGCAGTTCGTACTGCCGCCACAATGCCACTTAACGGTTGTTGAATAGCTTCTAAAACATCTTTTGACGTTAACGTAAAGGAGCGTGGTGCACCTTCCGCAATATTGGAGCCGTGCACTTCCATTTCTTTAATTTCGTCACCGTCTTGAATGTAGGCGGTACCGATTTCCTGTTTAATGCGTTCTGCGGTCGGTTCGCCGATAATCGAACCAAAATTTTTGCGCACATAGGTCACAATCGCTTCATCAAAGCGGTCACCCCCAATACGCACGGAAGAAGAATACACGATGCCGTTCAAGGAAATCACCGCAACTTCGGTCGTACCGCCGCCGATATCAATCACCATCGAACCGATTGCCGTTGAAACCGGCAACTTCGCCCCAATCGCTGCCGCCATCGGTTCTTCGATTAAATAGACCTCACGTGCACCGGCACCAATGGCAGATTCTCTGATCGCACGACGTTCTACTTGCGTTGCGCCTGCCGGCACACAAATCAATACACGTGGACTTGGACGCATGAAATTGCCGCTATGTACCTGTTTAATAAAATATTGCAGCATTTTTTCGGTCACGAAGAAATCGGCGATCACACCGTCTTTCATCGGACGAATCGCTTCAATGCTTTTTGGAGTACGACCTAACATTTGTTTCGCTTCGCGACCCACTGCCGCAATACTTTTCAGCGAGCCACTGCGATCTCGGCGAATCGCCACCACAGAAGGTTCATCCAACACGATGCCTTGCCCTTTGACGTAAATCAACGTATTTGCTGTACCGAGGTCAATAGAAAGATCATTAGAGAATAAACCGCGAATTTTTTTAAATAACATATGTGTTCCACTAATTTGTATTAATCATGGCTCTTTTGAGCGTTAAAAAAATTGGGCTAAATTTACCAAAAAATGGGCGTTGATAACAGAAAATTTTAGCCTAATCACACAAAAATCTTCGCATTGAAAGAATAAGCTTGCAGTGTTGTTCATATCTTCATCATCTTCTTGATTTGATCAAAACACCGTGTAAACTTACCGCACTTTTATCTATGGGAATACGTTATGGATTATACTCAAGAGATCATTACCTCTTCACTTTGGATCGCCCGCACACTGGCGCTCACGGTTATTTTCTTCAGTCTCGGCATTTTTCTATTAGTTCGCCTGACCCATTGGGGCAAACAATTTTGGATGTTTGCCGGCGGTTATCTTTCGCCAAAACGCAGCATTAAACCATTATTATTCTTCGTCTTGATCATGACCCTCACCCTCTTTAGTGTACGTCTGAGCTTGGTGCATTCCACGTGGTATAACAATATGTACACCGCATTGCAGGAATTTAACCAAACCGTCTTTTGGGAGCAGATGATTTTATTCTGTTTTATTGCCGGCTTTTCTGTGGCAGCCGCACTTATCAGCTATTATTTAAACCAGCGCTTTTCCATTAACTGGATTGAATGGCTAAATACAGAACTCTTAGAAAAATGGATGGATAAGCGGGCTTATTATAAAAGCCAATACATCGGCAACAATCTCGATAACCCGGATCAACGGATTCAACAAGACATACAATCTTATGTAAAAACCACACTTTCCCTCAGCACTGGTGTGATTGATGCCGTGACCTCCATGATTTCTTACACGATTTTATTGTGGGGCTTAGCCGGACCAATGACCTTGCTAGGTATAGAAATTCCGCGCGCTATGGTCTATTTAGTATTCGCTTATGTGATTTTCACCACGCTGATTGCTTTCTGGCTTGGTAAACCGTTAATTCGCCTTAACTTCGCGAACGAAAAATTAAACGCGAATTACCGTTATTCCTTAATCCGTGTTAAAGAATATGCGGAAAGCATTGCATTCTACGCCGGTGAAAAAGTGGAAAAAAGTCGGTTATACAAACAATTCCGCGCCGTTATCAATAACATGTGGGATATCGTCTTCCGAGCCCTAAAATTCTCCGGATTCAACTTGGTGGTCAGTCAGATTTCCGTGGTCTTCCCATTACTTATTCAAGTGGGCCGCTATTTTGAAAAACAAATTAAATTGGGCGATCTGATGCAAACCTTGCAAGTCTTTGGCAAGTTGCATTCCAATCTTTCGTTCTTCCGTAACACCTACGACAGTTTCGCCGAATACAAAGCCACGTTAGACCGTTTAACCGGCTTTCACTACAGCGTCGAGGCCGCGCAAAAACAAAGTAAAACCGACATTACTGATCACCCTACGGATGTGATTTTCCAACACCTTAGCGTGAAATCGCCTATGGGCAAAATCTTAATTAAAGATTTAAATCTCATCTTAACACAAGGGAATTCGTTATTAATTCAAGGTCAATCCGGTGTCGGGAAAACTACCTTATTACGCACCATTGCCGGTTTATGGTCTTATGCAGAAGGCAAAATATTCTGCCCGCAACACAATACCCTGTTCTTGTCGCAACGCCCTTATTTGCCACAAGGCAATTTACTCACCGCGCTCTATTATCCGGATACCACTGAAAACGTGGATTTGGTTAAGATCACGCGGGTATTGGAACAGGTTCAATTAGCCCATTTACAGGATCGTTTAGAACAGGAACAAGACTGGAGCCGCATTCTCTCTCTTGGTGAACAACAACGTTTGGCGTTTGCCCGTTTGTTACTACACAAACCGAAAGTTGCTTTCCTTGATGAAGCCAGCGCCAGCTTAGACGAAGGCATGGAACACGCCATGTATCGCTTAATTCGTGAAGAATTGCCAAATACCACCATTATCAGCGTGGGGCATCGTTCTACCCTCGTGCCACTACATCAGCAACAATTAGAATTGCACACGGATGGAAGTTGGGTATTTAATCCCCATTAGTGGCTACAAGGTTCGCCTCTAAAGTGCGGTGATTTTTCGATGTCTTTAAAAACATTGAAAAAACACACCGCACTTTTTTAGATTTAAACTAAAAAAGTCGATTTTTTCAGTAAATAAATTTCTATCAGAATAAAAACTGGCTTTAAACAGCAAAGTTAGAATATTTCTCTAAGATTTATGCTTAATACAAAGTTTATCTCTAACTAAATTTCATAAAATCGGCAAAAACAGAGAGAATATGCTGATTTATCATTTGACAGACTAGCTTAAATCCGTAATATGTGACGCACGTTTACAGATTTTTATACACTAGGATTTTTCATGTTTCACACTGTTTCTTTCTCCCTCAACCTGCTGCTCTCACATGCTTTGTGCGGCTAAGTTGTGGATGAAAAACAGTCAAATGTAAAACCCTCAAAATTTAAACCCGCACTCTACTTTGCGGGTTTTTTCGTTTTAAAAAATGCCGTAAAAAATGACCGCACTTTGAGTGATTTAAAGAAGGAAAATGTTATGACAGATCGCGTTATTATTTTTGATACGACCTTGCGTGATGGGGAACAAGCGTTAAAAGCAAGCTTAACCGTTAAAGAGAAATTACAGATTGCTTTAGCACTTGAACGTTTAGGCGTGGATGTGATGGAGGTCGGTTTCCCGGTTTCTTCTCAAGGCGATTTTGAATCTGTGCAAACTATCGCACGCCATATCAAAAATAGTCGTGTCGCGGCACTTTCCCGTGCGGTAGATAAAGACATTGATGCGGCGTATGAAGCCTTAAAAGTGGCGGAAGCTTTCCGTATTCACACTTTTATCGCGAGCTCTGCATTACACGTTGAAGCGAAATTAAAACGCACCTTTGACGATGTAGTTGAAATGGCGGTAGCCGCGGTAAAACGCGCGCGTAACTACACCGATGACGTGGAATTTTCTTGCGAAGATGCAGGACGCACCGGTATCGACAATATTTGTCGTATTGTGGAAGCGGCAATCAACGCCGGTGCCACCACCGTCAATATTCCCGACACCGTGGGATACTGCTTACCGATGGAGTACGGCAATATCATCGCCCAAGTGCGCAACCGCGTACCAAACATCGACAAAGCCGTGATTTCCGTGCACTGCCACAACGATTTAGGCATGGCGACCGCTAACTCTTTGACTGCAGTACAAAATGGTGCACGCCAAATTGAATGTACTATCAATGGCATCGGCGAACGCGCAGGCAACACCGCATTGGAAGAAGTGGTGATGGCAATGAAAGTTCGTCAAGAATTTATGGGTGTGGATACACGCATCAACACGCAAGAAATTCATCGCGTCAGCCAAATGGTGAGTCAGCTTTGCAATATGCCGATTCAACCGAACAAAGCCATTGTCGGCTCAAACGCCTTTGCGCATTCATCCGGTATTCACCAAGACGGTATGTTAAAAAACAAAAATACCTACGAAATCATGTCACCGGAAACTATCGGTTTGAAGAAAGAGAAATTGAACTTAACCGCGCGTTCCGGCCGTGCTGCAGTGAAAGGCCACATGACCGACATGGGCTACACCGAACAAGATTACGATTTGGATAAATTGTACGATGCCTTCTTGAAATTGGCGGATAAAAAAGGCCAAGTGTTCGATTATGACTTGGAAGCCTTGGCGTTCATTGATATGCAACAAGGGGATGAAGATCGTTTAGTGTTAGATAAACTTTCTGCGCATTCCACTAAAGAATATCCGGCGACTGCCTTTGTTCAATTACAGTTAGATGGTGAGAAATTAAGCACTTCGTCAATCGGCGGTAACGGCCCGGTCGATGCGGTTTATAACGCCATTTTGACCTTGACCGGCTTGGATATCAAAATGTCCCACTATAATTTGACCGCGAAAGGCGAAGGTGCTGAAGCTTTAGGCCAAGTGGATATTGTAGTGGAACACGAAGGTCGTAAATTCCACGGTGTTGGTTTGGCGACAGATATCGTTGAATCCTCTGCGTTGGCGTTAGTGCATGCGATTAATGCCATTTATCGCGCGCATAAAGTGGCAGATATTAAGAATCATAAACATCATTAATCTATCGAGTTCCCCTCTTTAGCAAAGAGGGGTTAGGAGAGATTTAGCAGAAGTAACATCAACCTCAGTGGTGAATTTTATATCGTTAAAATCTCCCCCCAGCTCCTCTTTACAAAAGAGGGGAGAAAATATGAAGAAAATTAACCGCACTTTTGTGTGAAAAAAATAGGAAAAACAATATGCAATCATATAACATCGCCGTTCTACCGGGAGACGGTATCGGTCCGGAAGTCATGGCGGAAGCCATTAAAGTATTAAACAAAGTCCAAGAAAAATTCGGTTTTAAACTTAATTTCAACGAGTTTTATGTGGGTGGTGCTGCAATCGATAATTGCGGTTGCCCATTACCGGCAGATACCCTAAAAGGCTGTGAAGAGGCCGATGCGATTTTATTCGGTTCTGTAGGTGGGCCAAAATGGACAAACTTACCACCGGATCAACAACCGGAACGCGGTGCATTGTTGCCATTGCGTAAACATTTCAAATTATTCTGTAACCTTCGCCCGGCAACTCTTTATAAAGGATTGGAGAAATTCTGTCCGTTACGAGCAGACATCGCAGCGAAAGGGTTTGATATGGTGGTTGTGCGAGAATTAACGGGCGGGATTTATTTCGGTCAGCCTAAAGGTCGTGAAGGCGAAGGCGCACAAACCAAAGCATTCGATACGGAAGTTTATTACAAATATGAAATCGAGCGCATTGCACGTGCGGCTTTTGATGCGGCAATGAAACGTCGTAAACACGTCACTTCCGTGGATAAAGCCAACGTATTACAAGCTTCAATCTTATGGCGTGAAACCGTGACTGAAGTCGCTAAAGACTACCCTGAAGTCACCTTAGATCACATTTATATCGACAATGCGACCATGCAGTTAATCAAAACACCTGAGTCTTTCGATGTACTCCTCTGCTCTAACATTTTCGGCGATATTATTTCTGATGAAGCGGCGATGATCACCGGCTCTATGGGGATGTTGCCATCTGCTAGCTTAAACGAAGACGGTTTCGGCTTATATGAGCCTGCTGGCGGTTCTGCACCGGATATCGCAGGCAAAGGCATTGCCAACCCGATCGCACAAATTCTTTCTGCAGCAATGATGTTGCGTTACAGCTTCAACTTAAACGAAGCGGCGGATGCCATTGAAAATGCTGTGCAAAAAGTTTTGGCAAGTGGTCACCGTACGGGTGATTTAGCCGATGATTCTGCCCCTGTTTCAACGGCAGAAATGGGTACATTGATTGCTGATGCAATTTAAGTCGCAATCGATAGCGCGCGTCTCCCGACGCGTGCTTATATAAATAAAATTAGGGCACGCGTCAGGAGACGCGCGCCATCAATGTGGGAGTCTAGTTATCTGGTACAGCCCCAAAAAAAATTAAAGTGCGGTTTAAAAACACAGTCAAATTTGACCGCACTTACCCTAACAAAGCCTCTAACGAATTGAGAAACATTATGGCAAAAACTCTTTATGAAAAATTATTCGATGCCCACGTGGTGTACGAAGCGGAAGGCGAAACGCCGATTTTGTATATTAACCGTCATTTAATCCATGAAGTGACCAGTCCACAAGCCTTTGATGGGCTACGTGTCGCGGGCCGTCAAGTACGTCAAGTAAGTAAAACTTTCGGCACTATGGATCACAGTATTTCCACTCAAGTACGCGATGTGAACAAACTTGAAGGCCAAGCGAAAATTCAAGTATTGGAGCTCGCAAAAAACACAAAAGCGACCGGTATTCAATTATTCGACATGACCACCAAAGAACAAGGTATCGTGCATGTGATGGGACCGGAGCAAGGCTTAACTTTGCCTGGCATGACAATCGTTTGTGGTGACTCCCATACCGCCACTCACGGTGCCTTTGGTGCTTTAGCATTTGGTATCGGCACCTCCGAAGTAGAACACGTGTTAGCGACACAAACCTTAAAACAAGCCCGTGCAAAAAGTATGAAAATCGAAGTACGTGGCAAAGTGGCGCCGGGCATTACCGCAAAAGATATCATTCTTGCCATTATCGGTAAAACCACCATGGCAGGCGGTACAGGCCATGTGGTGGAATTTTGCGGGGAAGCCATTCGTGATCTTTCCATGGAAGGCCGTATGACGGTTTGTAATATGGCGATTGAAATGGGCGCGAAAGCCGGTTTAATCGCACCGGATGAAACGACTTTTGAATACTTAAAAGGCCGTCCACATGCGCCGAAAGGTAAAGATTGGGATGATGCAGTCGCTTATTGGAAAACCTTAAAATCCGATGATGATGCGAAATTTGACACGGTCATCACATTAGATGCCAAAGATATCGCACCACAAGTCACTTGGGGCACCAACCCAGGGCAAGTGATCGGTATCGATCAACGCGTACCAAATCCAGCAGAAATGACGGATCCCGTCACTCGTGCCTCTGCTGAAAAAGCCTTGACTTATATTGGCTTAGAAGCGAATACCGATTTAAAAGAGATTACTGTGGATCAAGTGTTTATTGGCTCTTGCACGAATGCCCGTATCGAAGATTTACGCGCCGCTGCGGCGGTGATGAAAGGCCGTAAAAAAGCCGATAACGTAAAACGGATTTTAGTGGTTCCGGGTTCCGGTTTAGTGAAAGAACAAGCGGAAAAAGAAGGCTTGGATAAAATCTTTATCGAAGCGGGCGCAGAATGGCGTAACCCTGGCTGTTCCATGTGTTTAGGGATGAACGATGACCGCTTGGGCGAATGGGAACGTTGTGCTTCCACTTCAAACCGTAACTTTGAAGGTCGTCAAGGCCGTAACGGACGCACCCACTTGGTGAGCCCAGCCATGGCAGCCGCAGCAGCGATGTTCGGTAAATTCGTTGATATTCGTGACGTGACATTAAATTAAGGAGCAGAAAATGGCAGGATTTAAACAACTTTCAGGCTTAGTAGTGCCATTGGATGCGGCAAACGTGGATACGGATGCGATTATTCCAAAACAATTTTTACAAGCCATTACCCGCGTGGGCTTCGGCAAACATTTATTCCATGAATGGCGTTATTTGGATGTAGAAGGCACCAAGCCAAATCCGGAATTTGTGCTGAATTACCCACAATATCAAGGCGCGACTATTTTATTAGCACGTAAAAACCTCGGCTGTGGTTCTTCGCGTGAACACGCCCCTTGGGCATTAGCCGATTACGGTTTCAAAGTGATGATCGCACCCAGTTTTGCGGATATTTTCTATAACAATAGCTTGAATAATCATATGTTACCGATTCGCTTAAGCGAAGAGGAAGTGGAAGAAATCTTCCAATGGGTGTGGGCAAATGAAGGCAAACAAATCCATGTAGATTTGGAAGCCATGACCGTGACCGTAGGTGACAAAGTGTATACCTTTGAACTGGATGAATTCCGCCGTCATTGTTTGTTAAACGGCTTGGATAATATCGGTTTAACCCTTCAACACGAAGACAAAATCGCCGAATACGAAAGCAAAATTCCGGCATTCTTGCGCTAACTTTTTATCACTCGGAAAGCAGATATTTTCTGCGCTAAAAGGCGGACAAATTGTCCGCCTTCTTTTCTCAAAAACACGTCAAAAACCGACCGCACTTTATGTGTTTTTTCTCGCCTTAACAAACAACAACACCGGGCGATGTTGTAAATCTTTAAATTCAGCCTGCCATTGCGGTTGGTCAGCGAGCATGGGCTCCGCCATTTGCTCAATGTGAAAACCGGCGGAAATCAAATTGTTGATGATGGTCGCTGTGGTGCGGTGATAGGTAGTGAAAGGTTGTTTAAACCAGTTGCGTTGGCGTTCGCCTTCATCCCGATAGAAATTCAGACGATAGGCGAGTTGGCGTTTTTGCGCGTCTTTTTCCCAACGCTCACCGCCTTGATAACAGGTCACAATGGGATGCTCTTGAGAGAAAACCAATTGTCCGTTTGGTTTCAGTTTGGCATAAATTTTTGCTAATAAGGCAGGAAAATCCTGTACATAATGAAAAGCAAAGGAACTGGTGATTAAATCAAAATCGCCCTCATTTAACTGTTCTAAACGTTCCATAGGGGCTTGTTTCAGTAAAAAGTGCGGTCGAAATTCTGCGAGATTTTTTGCCGCCTGCTGCAACATGGCTTGGGATAAATCGATGCCGACAACAAATGTGGCGCCCCGTTCTAAATAGAGCTTGAGATGTTCTCCGCAACCACAGCCTAAATCTAAAATACGCTTGCCTGACACACCGCCGACTAAGCCCAACATGGTGGGCTTTTCGACGATTTCATTTAGGCTGTTCGGGTTACTGCGCAGTTTCTGGTACAGGTCGAAAAAACCGTCCTTGTCATACACGCTTTGCTTTTCTTGCATATTATCCTTTGAAGTCGGCAATCCAACCGAACTGTAATGCCACTTGTGCGAAGATATTCAGTAACCCGAATAAAATCACGAAATACACCATGAAGTTGCCGCCGTGTACACGATAGGTGGCATTCGGGAATTTTTTGCGGCTGGCTTTTGCCAACAATGCCGGCACGATGGCAGCCCAAATCGTGGCGGCTAAACCCGCGTAACCGATAGCAATAACGAAGCCGAACGGGAATTGCAAACTCAGTAATAACGGCGGTAAGAAAGTGACTAATGTCGTTTTCGTACGTCCTAAGCGGCTGTCATCAAATTTACATAAGTCAGCGATGTAATCGAATAAGCCTAAGGTGACACCAAGGAAAGAACTGGCGATAGCCATGTAGGCAAAGAAATTCAAAATAATCCCGATGTAATCCGTTTGAATGTATTTGTTCAAGGCTTCTAGCAAGGCCGCCACATCACCGCCTTTGGCAATCACCGGTGCAAATTCGGCACGCGGTAAGTTACCTTGAACGGCAAGCTGCCACAAAATATAAATAATCAACGCCAAACCGGTGCCAAGGAAAATGGATTTCATCACGCGCTTGCCGTCACGATCATAGTATTTCACCAAACTCGGGACGTTGCCGTGGAAACCGAAAGACACCAAACACACCGGAAGTGCGGTCAAAATATAAGGTAAATAGTATTGTTCACCCTGTGCCACGGTGTTAAGCAACACATCGGCTTTCACCGAGCTCAACAAACCGGAGGTAGAAAGGAAGAAAGAAATGATCATCCCGGCAATTAACACCGTACTAAAACGGTCAACCGCTTTGGTAGAGAACCATACAAACGCCGCCAACACAAAACAAAAAATTAAGGAGCCTGCAGTGCGCCCCACTTCCACGTTTTCACCTAACTGATTCAGGAAACTTTCCGTGATGCTACCGCCGGAAGTGATGTAAGCATAAGTGAGAATGTAAAGTACAAAGGCGACAGATAAACCATTAATGACGTTCCAGCCTTTGCCCAATAAATCCGTTACGATCGTATCGAAACTGGCGCCGGTCGGATAATGCAAATTGGCTTCCAAAATCATTAAGCCCGACGTGGTCATACAAAACCAGGTATAAATCAGAATCAAAATTGAACCGAAAAACCAAACACCGGCAGTAGATGTTGGGTTAGCAAGCATACCGGCGCCGATTGCCGTACCTGCGATAATCATCGCGCCACCGAGTAAGGAAGGGCGTTTTTGTGCTGTCATTGTAAAATCCTCTCGCAAAAAATTTGGACTATTATAATAGTGCAATAACAAAAGACAATCGGATTTTATCATGTCGTTTTCCCTCAACTCGACAAATGAAGCCGATTACCGCTATAATTGCAACGTTTATTTAACTCACAAGAAGGAATAACAAATGGGCTTAGAAAGCGTACCGGCAGGTAAAGAATTACCAGATGACATCTATGTTGTTATTGAAATCCCTGCAAACTCCGATCCAATCAAATACGAAGTAGATAAAGAAACCGGCACATTATTTGTGGACCGTTTCATGGCAACCGCGATGTTTTATCCGGCAAACTACGGTTATGTGAACAACACCTTATCTTCTGACGGCGACCCGGTTGACGTATTAGTGCCAACACCGTATCCGTTACAACCTGGCTCCGTTATTCGTTGCCGTCCGGTAGGCGTGTTAAAAATGACCGATGAAGCCGGTGGCGATGCGAAAGTCGTTGCGGTACCGCACACGAAATTAAGCAAAGAATACGACCACATTAAAGACGTGGGCGATTTACCGGAATTATTAAAAGCACAAATTAAACACTTCTTCGAAAGCTATAAAGCGTTAGAAGCAGGTAAATGGGTGAAAGTTGAAGGATGGGAAGGCGTTGACGCAGCGCGTAAAGAAATCCTTGATTCATTTGAACGTGCGAAAAAATAATAAAATTCTAAACAGACCGCGCTTTTAAGGTGCGGTCTTTTTTACACACAAATCTATGAGGGAAAATTTATGTTCAAATTTGCTAAAACATTAACACTCGTCTCTATCGTCGGTATTTTAACAGCTTGTGCGGATTCTGCCTCAATTAACCAACAAGCGGCGATGGGCTATCGTGATATGATTAACGAAGCCAAATCCCAAAATCAAATTGACAGTAACTCCAAAACAGCGAAACGCGTACACAAAATTTTCAACAAAATGGTGCCGTATGCAAATCGCGAAAACCAAACCGGGCAAGCCTTTGACTGGCAAATTGAAGTAATTAAATCCAAAGAACTTAATGCTTGGGCAATGCCGGGCGGCAAAATGGCGTTTTATACCGGCTTAGTGGAAACTTTAAACCTCACGGATGATGAAATTGCGACTGTGATGGGGCATGAAATGGCTCATGCCTTAAAAGAACATGGTAAAAAGAAAGCAAACCTTAGCCAATTTACCAATGTGATTGCCGGTGTTGCTCAAGCTGCGTTGGCGACACAAATTGGTTCTGACGGTAGTACTATGGTTGTAGGCTTAGCAAAAGACTGGGGCTTGGACAAACCTTATTCCCGCAGTGCAGAAACCGAAGCGGATGAAGTGGGGTTATTCTTAATGGCGAAATCCGGCTATAATCCGGAAGCAGCACCGGGTTTATGGGATAAAATGCAAAAAGCCTCAACAGGCTCACAAGGCATTTTAGACAAATTAAGTTCAACACACCCAAGTGATAAAGATCGCCAAGCAAACTTATTACGTCTAATGCCGCAAGCATTAGCACTGTATAAACAAAATAAAGGGTAGTCGACATAGCATCTCTATGAAAGCTTATTTAGATTTGTGCCAACGCATTGTTAACGAAGGCGTTTGGGTAGAAAACGAACGTACCGGAAAACGCTGTTTAACGGTGATTAACGCCGGTTTGACTTACGATGTGGCAAACAACCAATTTCCGCTGATTACCACCCGTAAAAGTTATTGGAAAGCCGCGATTGCAGAATTTCTAGGCTATATTCGCGGTTATGACAATGCTGCAGACTTCCGCAAGCTAGGTACCAAAACCTGGGATGCCAATGCCAATGAAAATCAGGCTTGGCTCAATAATCCGCACCGCAAAGGCACGGATGATATGGGGCGCGTATATGGTGTGCAGGGCAGAAGCTGGCGCAAGCCGAATGGCGAACATCTCGATCAGTTGCGCAAAATCGTCAATAACCTCAGCAACGGCATTGATGACCGCGGTGAGATTCTGACGTTCTATAACCCAGGTGAATTTGATTTGGGTTGTTTGCGCCCTTGCATGCACACGCATACGTTTTCTTTACTTGGCGACACGTTATATCTCACCAGTTACCAACGCTCTTGCGATGTGCCGCTTGGCTTGAATTTTAACCAAATCCAAGTGTTTACCTTCTTGGCGTTAATGGCACAAATCACCGGTAAAAAAGCAGGGCAGGCATTTCACCACATTGTGAATGCGCACATTTATGAAGACCAGTTGGCACTTATGCGTGATGTGCAATTAAAACGTGAGCCTTTCCCTTCACCGCAGTTGGAAATTAATCCGGACATTAAATCTTTAGAAGACCTAGAAACCTGGGTCACCATGGATGATTTCAAGGTCACGGGTTATCAATGCCACGAACCGATTAAATATCCGTTTTCCGTCTAACAAAGTGCGGTCGGTTTTAAAAACGTTTTTAAAATCCACCGCACTTTTCATCTGAAGAACCTCATGACTGAATTGCAACATCAATTAGATGAACAATTTATGCGCCACGCTTTAACGCTGGCAGACAAAGCCGAAGCCTCGGGTGAAATTCCTGTGGGCGCGGTGTTAGTGAGCGAGGAGGGGGAAATTCTTGGCGAGGGATGGAATTTATCGATCATTGATTCGGATCCCACGGCGCATGCCGAAATTGTGGCTTTACGCCAAGGCGGTCAACGCTTACAAAATTACCGCTTGTTGAACGCGACCTTATACGTCACGCTGGAACCTTGCACCATGTGCGCCGGGGCAATTTTACACAGCCGTATTAAGCGCCTTGTGTTCGGTGCGGCGGACTATAAAACCGGTGCGGTAGGTTCCCGTTTTCATTTTTTTGATGATTACAAAATGAACCATGCCATCGAAATCACCGCTGGCGTGTTGCAACAGGAATGCAGTGAAAAACTCAGTGCGTTTTTTCAAAAACGCCGTGCGCAACAGAAAGAAGCGAAATTAGCAGGCATCCCGAATAAATCCAATGTCGAAACAATGAATAGAGATTAATGTGCGGAAGAATCGTTCTTATTTTTGTACGAGAGATAAGAGCATAAAACCACAAGATTACTTTTTATCGTAGAAAATTACGGCATTTTTCCTTTTATTTTGATACACTGGGCAAGTTATCGCCTTCATTATTTTGTTGGCATGATTTCCGTCTTAGTCAATATCTATTTATATGCGTTCTAAAGGAAACATTATGAGTATTAATAACCTCAAATATAAATTCCAACATTTTTTATACCCGATTGCCGCACAGTGTGATCGTTTGGGCATTAAAGCCAGCTATATTACGGTATTCTCTAGCATCCTCTCTATTGTCATTGGCATCACGGTGCTTTTAGGCGGGCAATCGCTCTTTTGGTTAATTCCAATTGGGCTATTTATTAACCTTGTCTTACTGAATAATCTTGCCGATATTCTTATCTATGATTTTGAGCATACGTCTCGTTGCAGTCGATATTTAACCAAAATCATCTATGTTGTTGCCATGACAGCGGCATATATTCCTTTTATGTTTGTTGCGCCTTTTGATCCGCTACAAATCGGTTTAGTCATTCTACTTTCAGCGTTACTGGATTTAAATCTGCTCCCTAAACAAAAAGAAGAAAACGATGAACCCTATGGCGGACCGTTAGATAAAGTCGATCGTGCAATCTTACTTGGCGAAGTGGCGATATTATACGCCCTCTTTGCACCGTTCAATGAAGCACTTTATTGGGCACCGTGGGTGTTAGTCGCCAGTTTAGTCCTCACGCTAATCATTAGAATTAAACTCAACCGTACGAATACGCCAATTCCAGAGGAAGTCCAAGAAGAAATTCATCAAGAGCTTTTAGAAGAACTAAAAGAAAAAATGAAATAATCCAATACAGATCCCTTATGCCGTGTCATTGCCTTGAAACGATGATACGGCATTATTTTTTATAACAAGGAGTAATTATGGACACGCGGTTAAAAATTGGTTTAGTCTCCGTTTCAGATAGAGCCTCTCAAGGCGTTTATGCTGACCAAGGTATCCCTGAATTAAAACAATGGCTTGAACAAGCCATGGCTACCCCCTTTAGTGTTGTTGAACGTCTTATCCCCGATGAGCAAGCAGAAATCGAACGTGTATTATGTGAATTGGTGGATGAACAGCATTGCCACCTTGTGTTAACTACCGGCGGCACCGGCCCGGCAAAACGGGATGTCACACCGGATGCGACGTTAGCCATTGCCGATCGAGAAATGCCCGGCTTTGGCGAACAAATGCGGCAAGTCAGTTTGCATTTTGTTCCAACCGCCATTTTATCCCGTCAAGTGGGTGTGATTCGTAAAGATAGCCTTATTCTTAATTTACCGGGGCAACCGAAAGCCATCAAAGAAACCTTAGAAGGCGTTAAAGACAGCGAAGGCAAGGTGATTGTCCAAGGTATTTTTAGTGCGGTGCCTTATTGTTTGCAATTAATCAATGGCATCTACATCGACACCAACCCTGCGATTATCACCAGTTTTAGACCCAAATCAGCACGCCGTGAATAATACTACGGCGGCGATATTGCGCTAAAATACAGACTTCGTGATAAAAAAAGCCATCTGAAAATGCACGAAAAAACGACCGCACTTTTCAGATGGCTTCTTGTTAATGAGAAATTGCCATGTGCATACCCGATTCGCATGGCAATAATGGATAGGTGATGAAAACGCAAAGTAATGCGTTATTTATTTTTCCCTTCTAAATACAACCATTCTGCCACTTGTTTGGCGAAGTAAGTCAAAATGCCGTCAGCGCCGGCACGTTTAAAACAAAGTAGCGATTCCATAATACATTCTTTTTCTTTCAACCAGCCGTTTTGAATCGCCGCCATGTGCATGGCATATTCACCGGACACTTGATAGGCAAAGGTTGGTACGCCGAATTGTTGTTTTACGCGATAGACCAAATCTAAATATGGCATACCCGGTTTTACCATCACCATATCGGCGCCTTCTTCCAAGTCTAATGCTACTTCTTGCAAGCCTTCGTCGCTGTTAGCCGGATCTAATTGATAGGTCTTTTTATCGCCGCCTTTTAAGTTTCCGGAAGAGCCCACAGCGTCACGGAACGGGCCGTAATAGTTGGAGGCATATTTAGCGGAGTAAGCCATGATGAGGGTGTTAATAAAGCCTTTTTCTTCCAAGGCGTTGCGGATTCTGCCGATGCGACCGTCCATCATGTCGCTTGGTGCGACCACGTCTGCACCGGCTTCTGCGTGGGACAGCGCTTGTTTGATTAATATGTCGGTAGTGATGTCGTTCAGTACGTAGCCTTCTTCATCGATAATACCGTCTTGTCCATGTAGGGTGTAAGGGTCAAGCGCCACATCGGTTAATACGCCAAGGTCAGGATAGGCGGCTTTGAGTGCCTTCACTGCGCGTTGCACCAAGCCGTTCGGATTATAAGCTTCTTCCGCCATTAAGGATTTTTTCGCCTGTTCCACCACAGGAAATAACGCAATCACCGGTACGCCGTATTTCACCAATAAACCCGCTTCAATTAACAGTTGGTCGATGGTTAAACGTTCTACGTTTGGCATGGAAGGCACCGCTTCACGATGATTTTCACCTTCAATAATAAATACGGGATAAATCAGATCATCAACAGTCAGTTTATGTTCCGACATTAAGCGGCGACTAAAATCCTGTTTACGCATGCGGCGTAAACGGCGGGTTGGAAAACCGGTAAAAATTTGTTGTGTCATATTATCTCCCGAATTGAATTAGTGATTAGCTGTGTTGTTTTCATCTTGAGTGGCCTCGTCTTCTTCACGCGGACGATAAAATCGCGCAAAGAATACTCCCACTTCAAATAACAAACACATTGGAATAGCAAGCAAGGTTTGTGAGAACACATCCGGCGGAGTTAAAAGCATGCCAATAAAGAACGCACCAACAATAATATAAGGGCGCTTGGCTTTTAAATCTTCCGGTGTGGTAACACCAGTCCAGCATAACAGAATAATCGCCACCGGCACTTCAAAGCAAACACCGAAAGCTAAGAATAACGTCAGTACAAAATCTAAGTAGCTACTGATGTCGGTCGCGATCGCCACCCCTTCCGGTGCCGTTTTAGTTAAAAAGCTGAACACTAACGGGAATACCACATAGTAAGCAAAAGCTACGCCTAGATAAAACAACAGCGTGCTGGAAAATAATAGTGGATAAATCAGGCGTTTTTCATGTTGATATAACGCTGGTGCCACAAACGCCCAAATTTGGTAAAGCAAAAATGGCACGGAAATAAAAATGGCAACAACGCCGGTCAGTTTAATTGGGGTGAAAAACGGCGTGGCGATGTTGGTGGCAATCATGCTGGAACCGTTTGGCAAGTTCGCTGTTAACGGTGCTGCCACAAAGTTATAAATTTCGTTGGAAAAATAAACTAACGCCACAAATACCACAGCAACGAAAATAATGCTGCGTAATAAACGGTTGCGCAGTTCTACCAGATGAGTGATGAGGGGTTGAGTATCGTCAACGCTGGTCATAAATTATCCTAATTGAGGGTTGCGCCCTAGCTTTTATTTGAGGATTGTTCGGTTTTCTCCGAATGGGCATTTTCTGAATTGGCCGGCAAAGGATTATCCGGATCATATTGATTGATGTAATAAGCCAGTTTGTCATCTAGCTCAATTTCTTCTTGCTCCGCCTGTTCTGCCGGAGAAAGTGCGGTCGTATTTCGCGACATTTCTGCAACGGCTAAGGCTTCTGTATTTTGTTCGGAAAAATCTTCAACATCAAGAATGTCATAGTTAGCCATTGGGTTGCGATCATTTGAACCGGGATGAATATTGTCATTTTCATCCGAATTTTCTACCGCACTTTTCATTTCCTTGATTTGATCTTGCAACGTAGTATTACTTTGTGCTGCTTTTTGTTCCAAATCGGCACGCAACTTATCCGCAGAGGCTTTTAATTCCTCAACGGTTTTGCCTAATTCGGGAGACAGCGCCTTAAGATTCAAGCTTTCCGCTTTCTTAATGCTGTCTTGCAACTCTTGCAATTTTAATTCTTGTTTCAGTTCGTTTTGTACATTTGCCGCCAAGCCACGAACGGTTCGCACCCAAGACATGACCGTGCGAATGGCTACCGGTAAACGTTGTGGGCCTAGTACCACTAAGCCCACAATACAAACTAAGACAACCTCAGAAAAACCAATATCAAACACGGATTATGCCTGTTCTTTTTCTTTGCTTTTTTCTTGTTCCGGTTGTGCCTTTTGCTTTTGTTCCACTTTATCGAAACTTGCATCAGCCGGTTTGGCTTCTTCATTCATGGCTTTTTTAAAGCCTTTTACAGACTCGCCCAAATCCGTACCTAACGTACGCAATTTCTTCGTACCGAATAACAATACAATGATTAAAACCAAAATAGCCAATTGCCAAATGCTAATGCCACCCATAAAAACCTCATTGATATGCGTTAAGTGATGAAATTTATCTATTAAAAACGTGCAGAACTATACTCGTTTTACCCGTGTTGAACAATAGCCAAGCCGGATTATTTTCGTATTTATTGACGCTGCTTACCTTGCTTCTTTGCATTTTAACTTAGCATCGTATAGCAACTCTCTTCCTTCTAAGCCTTAAATAACTCCCTTGAAGTCAAACTGTCGCTCTCATTTTATACCGCGATAACACACTCAAAAGAATGCTGCCGAATGACGCAAATTAGGCAGCATTCAAGGAGTTGACTAGTTAGCCTTATCGTCAATTAACACGGTTTCTAACGCCACTTTGATCATTTCATTAAACGTCAACTGACGCTCTTCCGCACTGGTTTGTTCATGAGTACGAATATGGTCGGATACGGTACAGATAGTCAATGCACGCGCACCGTATTCCGCTGCCACGCCATAAATACCGGCGGCTTCCATTTCTACGCCTAGAATGCCGTATTTTTCCATCACGTCAAACATGGCGACATCCGGAGTATAGAATAAATCCGCAGAAAATAGATTACCGACACGAACCTTAACATCTAATTCCTTCGCTGCCTGTACCGCCGCTTGCGTTAAACCGAAATCGGCAATGGCTGCAAAATCGTTGTCTTTAAAACGAATACGATTGACTTTGGAATCGGTACACGCACCAAGACCGATAACCACATCACGCACTTTGACATCCATGCGGACGGCACCACAAGAGCCGACACGAATCAGTTTTTTCACACCGTATTCCGTAATAAGTTCTTTCGCGTAAATGGAACAGGAAGGGATCCCCATACCATGTGCCATCACAGAAATGCGGCGACCTTTATAGGTGCCGGTAAAGCCCAACATATTGCGAACGTTGGTCACTTCTTGCACGTTTTCTAAGAAAGTTTCTGCGATATACTTCGCACGAAGCGGATCGCCCGGCATTAATACGGCATCGGCAAATGCACCGGCTGGCGCGTTAATGTGTGGAGTCATAGTCTTTTCCTCTTTATTGACATGGTGAACTAAAATTAGCGCAAACGTTTTCGTTGCCTATAAACGACAACACCACGAACGGGTCGTGGTGTCATCATAAAAAACGTGGTGAAATCATACCGCACTTTATAGCACAGCACCACTCAAACCGATAAATAATCCAGCAATCGTTGCACTCATTAAGTTAGATAATGAACCGGCAAGCACCGCTTTTAAACCTAAACGCGCAACATCACCGCGACGATTTGGTGCCATACCGCCTAAACCGCCGATTAAGATTGCAATGGAGCTGAAGTTAGCGAAACCACAAAGTGCGAAGGTAATAATTGCTTTGGTTTTATCACTTAACACCACAGCAGAATCCGGTTGTAAATATTTAGCAAATTCTAAATAACCCACAAATTCGTTCACCGCTAATTTTAAACCAATCATTTGGCCGGCAATGGCAGATTCTTCCCAAGAAATCCCGATTAAGTATGCCAATGGTTTGAAAATCCAACCTAAAATCACTTGTAAAGTTAAGTTTGGTTCACCAACAATGCCACCCAAGCTACTTAAAATCCAGTTGATTAAGGCAATCACAGACACAAACGCAATTAACATCGCGCCTACATTCAGTGCCAAGTGCATACCGTCACGCGCACCATTTGCTAAGGCTTCAATCGCGTTGGACGGTTTTTCCACATCCGCGTCCTCTTTTAACATATCATCAGTCTTTTCCGTTTGTGGAAACATGATTTTCGCGAATAATAAACCACCCGGTGCGGCCATAAAAGAAGCGGCGATTAAGTAAGTTAACGGCACGCCCATTCCGGCATAACCTGCCATCACAGAACCGGCGATAGAAGCCACCCCACCCACCATCACAGCGAATAATTCGGATTGGGTCATACGGCCGATAAATGGCTTAACAATTAACGGCGCTTCCGTTTGCCCCACGAAAATGTTTGCGGCAGCTGACATGGATTCCGCTTTTGAGGTACCTAATAATTTTTGTAACCCACCACCGATAAGTTTGATGACCCATTGCATCACACCGATGTAATAAAGTAAGGAAATGAGTGCGGAGAAGAAGATAATCACCGGCAATACTTTAATGGCAAAGATAAAACCGAAACTTTGGCTTGGGTCAGTCAATCCACCAAAAACAAAGCTAATCCCTTCATTACCAAAACCGATAACTTTACCAATAAAATCGGATGCCGCTTGTAATGCGTGACGCCCGGCCGGCACATAAAGCACGAAAGCACCGATAGCGATTTGAATGGCCAGTGCGCCAAACACAGTACGTAAATTGATCGCTTTGCGATTGTTAGAGAATAAAACAGCAATCCCTAACAGCACCAAAATACCGATAATGCTGATTAAAATGTCCATAGATACCTCAAAGGATGTAAATAAAAATTTGGCGTATTCTACTTGTTTTTGTGGCGAAGAGGGAGTGATTTTTTCAAGAATAAAAAAATCCCGAGGATTTCGGGATTTTTTAATGCTTAGCATCGTAGCGTGCAACGTGTTGCACGAAATCGTGAATGCCCGAAAACGTTAAATAACGTTCCGTGCGTGGTTTGGTCGTTCATCAAGATGAACGGCACTTATTACGACATGGTGAATGACGCATCGAGGTTAATCATTCGTGCAATAAGTTGCACGCTACGAGGTGGTAAATAATCCTCCTATATGTTGAATTTCGGTTGTCAGCCTTGTTCGTTATATAGCGAGGATTTTTTAATGCTTAACGCTGAATCAAATAGCGTAATTTGGTGCCATCTTGTTCTATGCTTAATAACGTATAACCGTGGTTTTTGGTATCCACCGGAATGTTGTTGATGGATTGTGCGCAGTCGCTTAACAATTCCAATACTTCCCCTTCTTTGAGCTCAGGCATGCTTTCCAACATGACGATAGCCGGGTATGGGCAAGGTTCGCCCACGGTGTCGATGGTGTAATCCGGAACGATGTCTTTTGGATCTTTATCTAATTTGTGCACAACGGTAAATGCCATAATGTGTTTTCCTTCTGTGAAATAAAAATAACGTTAAATCAAACCGCACTTTTACGCCTGTGCGAAAGCGGCGATTTTGGCTTTTGCTTTGGCAAGGAAGCGTTTTTCCCACCAGACGACAGCGATTAAGCAGACGATCAATAAACCGTAGTTCACCAATAATCCGCCGACCGGACCAAATTCTTTCAGTAAGTTCAGTTTTTCGTAGTCAAGCGCCAATGCCGGTGCCAAATCATCCCAAGCGTAGGCGAGATAGGTAGAACCGATAACGTTGCCGATACCCACCCACATAAAGTGTACTTGACCTTCCATCGCGCGGTACATCCAACCGGTTTCACAACCGCCGGCTAACACGATGCCGAAACCGAATAATAAACCGCCGATAATCGCATTCGGACCTGCCCACATGATTTTTGCCGGAACGCCTAATTGAATGTAGCTGAAGACACCAATAGTGCCGGCAAGAATGCCGAAAATAATGGCTTTTGCCATGTAAGCGCGACCGGTTACCCAGAGATCACGGAACGCGGAAGTGAAGCAGATTTGCGCACGTTCGATAAGTAAACCAAATGCTAAACCACACAACATGGCAAAACCGAGTTTGATGGATTGGGTCATTACATAAAGAGAGGCGATGAGGTAAGCGAAGAAAACTACCATGCCGATCCAAAAACGGCGTTGTGCTCTTTTCGGATCACTTTCTTGTAATTTCGCGGCGCCTTTTTTCAATTCCAGTTTCACGCGGAACATCGGCAATAAAGTGACTTTTACGCCGGCGTAAGTGCCAAGTGCTGTGGCAATAGTGAAAAACCAAGCGTGTACGGAAAATTGTGGAATGCCGGTAAATAATGAGGCAAGGTTACAGCCCATGGCTAAACGTGCGCCGAAGCCGGCAATGGCTCCGCCGATTAAGGCTTGCACGATACGGCGTTTGTGTGGCTGGTTACGCCATTTCACATTATTTGCCCACAAGGCTGCGGAGATACAACCGGCAAACATGCCTAAGATCATCACGCCATCGACACGGGTGAAAATCGTGCCTTGCATACCAATGATTTTGTAGTAGCTCCAATCGGACACATCAACGCCCAAGGCTTGTAAAGCATGGCCACCCCAACGGGTAAACTCGCCGGTAACCGCCCAATACGTACCGGTAACGCCGAAATAATAGGCCGAGATTAAACCGGCGGCGATAACGGCGATGACGGGATTCCAATATTTAATTAAATATTGTTGTTTGAACTGTTGTAAAACTTCGTTCATTTTTAATCCTATTAAAGTGAATGAAAGTATTACAAGGAAGGTATAACAATGAGAAAAGGCTCAAAAGAAAGGCTTTGTCATTTCCTATACACAAACTTGCGATATAAATGAAATTACAAATTAGATTTGCGGGCGTTAGTTTAATGAATAAAATCATGAAAGGCAATCGTTCGCTTGTTTTTTTAACATTTTTAGGTACGTTACCTTACTTTTAATCTCCTCTATGATTCAGCTGAATCCATATTGCTTGTGCTATGTAAATGGATATAATTCGTCGCACATTTATTACAACAAAGGAAATCCTATGAAAAAAGTCATTTGTTCATTATTTGCACTTTCAGCATTGAGTACTGCGGTGGCACAAGAAGTCAATATTAAAATTCTTGGAACCTCCGATGTGCATGGCCGTATTGTGCCTTGGAGTTATGGGGCGGATGTTGCTGACAAATCCGGTTCTTATGCGCAAATTGCCACTTATGTAAACGATATTCGTAAACAACATAAAAATGTGGTGTTAGTCGATGTTGGGGATGCCATTCAAGACAACCAAGTTGATGTTTTCGCTAAAACGAAAAAATACTATCAAGATCATCCTGTACCAAAAGTATTAAACGCAATGAAATATGACGTTTTTGTGTTGGGAAATCATGAGTTTAATTTTGGTATGAAAGCACTTGATGAAATTTTAAAAGACATTAAGGCAAAAAAATTAACTGCGAATTTTTATTATAAAAAGAATGATAAACGCTATCTCGCACCGGCAACAATTATCGAAAAAGACGGCGTGAAATTGGGAATTATCGGTTTAACCACCCCAATGTCTGCCAAGTTTGAAGAAGATACCGGTAACTTAAAAGACATGAAATTCACTTCGCCAAGCGAAGAAGCAAAAGCACAAGTGGCGGCTTTAAAAGCGAAAGGTGCAGATGTCATTATCGCAGTGAGTCACATGGGCATTGATAATGAAAACAATATCCCTGATACCGGTATGCGTGATGTGATTAATGCTGTTGATGGCATTGATGTCGTTATTGCCGGTCACATGCACAAAAACGTACCGAGTGAAACCATCAAAGATACTCTAATCACAGAACCACACCG
This sequence comes from uncultured Aggregatibacter sp., assembly GCF_938046485.1. Classification (NCBI taxonomy): domain Bacteria; kingdom Pseudomonadati; phylum Pseudomonadota; class Gammaproteobacteria; order Pasteurellales; family Pasteurellaceae; genus Aggregatibacter; species uncultured Aggregatibacter sp. The sequence goes on from NZ_CALIWN010000032.1 coordinate 65,018, forward strand.
TTACGGCACCGTGGTTTCCGAAGTGGATTTAACCTTTGATATCAACGATAAAAAAGAGGTTAAGCTATTGAAGAAAGAAGCCAAAACCGTTCCGGTGAAAGCGTTGGAGGCCGATCCTGAAATTGAGAAAATTTATCGTCCTTATCATGAAGAATTACGCCGTTTGAATAATGTGGTCATCGGGCATACCGAACATGATATGGTGCCACAAGGAAAAAATCATGGTGTCTCCATTGCTTTCTCTAAAGATACCGGTCTTTCTTCTTTTATCACCGATGTTGAACGTCACTATAGCGGTGCTGATGTAGTGAGTTTTGCCTTTGACTATGAAACAGTGCGTTTGCCTAAAGGTGAGATTAAGAAAAAAGACGTGATTTATAACTATCGTTATGCCGGTGGTGATGTCACTGTCTATGAACTCACAGGCAAGCAGTTAAAAGAGTATATGGAATGGTCGGCAGATTATTTCAATACGATTCAGCCGGGCGATACGAATTATCGTTATGATGAAAAACGCAGTAAATCTAAATATGTCACCTTCGATATCTTCGGCGGAGTGAAATATAAAATTGATTTACGCAATCAAAGCGGCCATAAAATCGTGGACTTGACCTTGGCAGATGGACGCGCGATTACCGATGATATGAAACTCAAAGTCGGTATGAACTCTTATCGTTTTGGTCAATTAAATGGTAAAGGCGGTATTTGGGAAGGTCAGCAGATTCCTGTTTTATGGGAATCTAAAGTCGCGATGGGACGTGAAAAAGGCACCATTCAAAACATGATGATTGATTACATCCAAAACGTGAAAAAAGGCAAAATTGATGGGCTTTCACATCAACGTTGGGAAATCATTGGATTAGAATAAGATTCTCAGCATCTGCGTAAAAAAGCGTTCCCTATGAAATGCGTTTGATCATTTACATCGGGAACGCTTATTTTTTAAACGTTATTTATCGATTACAGTTTTTCCACCAACTCTATTGCCGCGCCGATATAGCTTGCCGGTGTGAGTTGTTGCAAGCGTGCTTTTTCTTCTGCCGGAATGTCTAATTTCTCAATAAAATCAAACATCGCTTTGGCATCGACGCGTTTGCCGCGGGTGAGTTCTTTCAGTTTTTCGTACGGTTTTTCAATGCCGTAACGACGCATCACGGTTTGAATTGGTTCGGCGAGCACTTCCCAGTTTTGATCCAATTCTTCGCGCAAATGGGCTTCATTCACTTCTAATTTGCTGATGCCTTTTTGTGTCGCTGCATAGGCGATTAAGCAGTAGCCTAAACCTACGCCAAGGTTGCGCAACACGGTGGAATCTGTTAAATCGCGCTGCCAACGGGAAATCGGCAACTTACTGCCTAAGTGTGCCATCACGGCATTTGCCAAACCAAGGTTTCCTTCGGAGTTTTCGAAGTCGATTGGGTTGACTTTGTGTGGCATGGTAGAAGAACCGATTTCACCGGCGATAGTACGTTGTTTGAAGTGATTTAATGCGATGTAACCCCACAGGTCGCGGTCAAAGTCGATCACAATCGTGTTAAAACGCGCTACGCAATCGAACAATTCGGCGATGTAATCATGCGGTTCGATTTGGGTGGTGTACGGGTTCCATGTTATGCCTAAAGAGGTCACGAATTCTTCGCTGAAGGTATGCCAGTCAATATTCGGGTAAGCGGATAAATGGGCGTTATAGTTGCCCACGGCGCCGTTAATTTTACCTAGAATATCAATGTGTTGTAATTGTTTATATTGGCGTCTTAAACGATACACCACGTTGGCCATTTCTTTGCCCACGGTGGTTGGCGATGCCGGTTGACCGTGCGTGCGGGAAAGTAATGGAATGGTTTTATATTGCTCGGCAAGTGCGGTGATTTTTTCGATTAAATTTTGCCATTCCGGTAATAACACTTCTTCCCGCGCGGTGTTTAGCATTAAGGCGTGGGAAAGGTTGTTGATGTCTTCGGAGGTGCAGGCGAAGTGAATAAATTCGCTGATTGCGGCTAATTCAGGCAATGCTGCGCTTTTTTCTTTAAGGAAATATTCCACCGCTTTTACATCGTGGTTGGTCGTTCTTTCAATTTCTTTAATGCGCTCGGCATCTTCAATAGCAAAATTAGCGACAATTTGGTTAAGGTAATCGTTTGCTTCTTTTGACAAAGAAGGAACTTCAGTGATTTGTGCGGTTGCTGCCAATTTTTGTAACCAACGAACTTCCACTGTAACGCGGAATTTTAATAAACCGAATTCGCTGAAAATATGACGTAAACGGGCGGTTTTGTCTTGATAACGACCATCAATCGGGGAAAGTGCGGTTAGCGCGCTAAGTTGCATAGATGAAAGCTCCATTATTTAGAGAAGTTAAAGAGAAGAGAGAATGTGTTGTGCCGTGGCAGCAATTTTGCCACGGAAAAACAGCAGTTGCCATTTGGTGCCGCCCACTTGTTGCCACAAAATAGCGGAACGGATGCCGGCTAATAACGCGGCGCGAATGCGATTTTGTGTGCCTAAATGCTGTAAATATTGAGTCACGCCGGTCACTTGAATTCGGCGACCTAACGGGCTGATAACGTCCACATAAATGCCGGCAAAATTAGACAGCATCTGTTCGTCGAGTAAGTGGTAATGTTCCAGCTGTGTGGGTAAATATTGAATGCGGCGTGCCAATTCTTGTTTGGCTTCCGGGGTTTTGTTGAGTTTTGCCGCCAATGCCAACAAACTAAGCCAATAACGACCTAGTTCCGGCTCGCTCCCGTTAAGCTGTTCGCAAAGTGTGGTTAACCCCAATTTCAGGTTGTTTAGCTCGCCGCCAAACACATCGAGTGTGGTATTTGGCGTGGTTTTTAATAAACTGTTCAGACTGGTTTCTAATGCGGCTGCATCCGCTTCACCATTTAATGCCAGTTGTTGCACGAGTTTCGCTGCTTGGCAGACGCCGGCAAGGGCGAGTGTACTGTCGTAATAATTAGCCATTGAGGTTTAATGAGAATTGAATAAAAAGAGTACGAAAAAGTGAGCGGTAATATAGCATTTTTCTGCTATAGTGGAAAGGCAATCGGCAAGGTCGATAAACTCAAAAAAGATGAAAAAGGAGAAAACAATGCAACGCATTTACAAAACAGTATTTTTTATGACCGCACTTTTGCCTCTTGGCGCATTGGCAAAAGTTACCGTGACAAACCCAATCATTTTTGCCACTCAACAAGCCGGTGAACCCACCGCGATTTTTATGGAACTGCATAATGATGGCAATGAAGCTGTGAATCTGGCGATGGTACAAAGCAGTGAATCGGCAAATTTAGTTTTGCATGGCACACAAAATGGCAAAATGATCACCACGGATGGCATTGAAATTCCCGCTAATGGCAACGTGCAATTAAAACCGGGTGGTTTGCATATTATGGTGTTTGATGCTGCCAAGGCGTTGCACGCTGGAGAACGTTTTCCATTGACCTTGATGTTTGATAATGGTGAAAAAGTGGCTACAGATGCCGCCATTATTCACCATTAGTCATCGTTTTCCTGATCCTCTGGCGCAATAGCGTACGGCTTGTTACAAAAAATAAGAAAGACGAACAGGCGCTAAGATCTTGATGAATCAAAATGCCGATTAATATCCCATCGACATTGCGGCTAAAAATAGGATGGACGCTACTTGTTCTTCCGGAATGACTTTTCCGTTAAGTTTGAGTTCGCCATTTTCTAGCACAAGATCCAATTTTACTTGTTTGCCATCATCAACCAAAATCCCTTGCTGTACCGGTGTTTTTAAGCCGTCATTGATTTTCATCTCGGCAATCCGAGCCGCTTCTTCTTTATCCAACTTAGAGGAAAGTTGCTCGGCAGCAGTCAGGGTTTCAATTAATGCGGCTTTATTTGCATCAATTTTAAAAATAAAGTGACGGAATAATTTAAAAATTTTTCCGGTAGATAATGTGCTGCTAAGATCGGACGTTGCCACGGCAACATCAATATCCGTTGTCAACTTACCTGCACTATTACTTAATGTCGGACGAAGGATAAAGTTCGGTTGCCCATCAAAGAATTTTCGAATGAGCGCAATCTCCGCATCAGTTAATGGTGCATCTTCGATTTGAGCGAATTTTGCGTGTAATACTTGGTTTAATGTCTCGCCATCGAGATGATTAAACGCAGTATTCAAATTAAGATCGCCAAAATGAATTTGATTTAAATGTGTCCCCTCCAGTTTCAGATTCATTGCCAAATCAAGAAACGCCTCTTTTCTGACCGTATTCAAATCAATTTTCCAATTTTTGATAGCAAGATGATTAGTTTTATCTTGTGTATTCTCCTCTTCAATATACATTTCACCACCGCTAATCCATTGTTGCCCAGTGAAAAGTAAATCCCATTCCTTAATTGGTTGATATTCAGCCATTGCGTTAATATTGTTAAACTTCAATCGTAGCCTTGCGTTTGCTTCTTGATAAGCAATATTACTGAGAGCCAAATGAGCTTGCTGAATGCCCTTCTGCGAAAAATCAACACTCAAATTTACATCACCGACTTGCCATACACCTTTTTCTACAGAAGTCTCAAAAGGTGCAAAATTAATTTTCGCTTTCCCTTGGCGCTGATAATTCATTGATGTGCTAACAGATAATGGTGATTCACCTTTTGCGGCAGCAAACCACTTCGTGGTTTTGTCATTTTTGGTAAGCTTATCAACACTGGCGAACATCGTAGGTGTAAAATTAAATTGAGATAATTGATTAACCGGCAACGGGCCGTGATATAAGGTGCCTTCAAACGGTAAAGTAAAGACAGATTCAGGCTTATTCGGATCTTTCACAACAATGTCATATCGGGTTTTTGAACTCAATAAACCGCGCTCAATGGCAACATGACTAAACTCAACGGACAATCCTTTTGCAGAAAACGATTGTTGTATGTTTTGGTTGAGCAACTCAAATTGATGGACATACTCTTCTTCGGCGACTTTTCCTGTATACCATGCGCCACCCAACCAAACCGCACCTAATGCCACAATCACGCTGGCCGCTAACGTTGATTTTTTCATATCCTCTATCCTTAAAATTAATCAAAGTAAAATGATTCGGCTAATCTAGCATAAATTTAGTTTTTTAGAAAAAAGACCACGAAATTTTTATTCTCCTCTTGAATCTCTTACTTTTATCCTCATTTTACAAAACGAATCAGGATTGAACCGCACTTTTCATGCATTGAAAAATTTTTTAAAGAAATGCCTTGAAATGCAAAATTCAATCCACATCTTACAATCCGTAAACCATTACACCGAATTTAAAATTTTACGAGGAGAAAACAAATGGGAAAAATTATTGGTATTGACTTAGGTACAACAAACTCTTGTGTTGCTGTGATGGATGGCGATAAACCACGCGTGATTGAAAACGCAGAAGGCGATCGCACCACCCCGTCAATTATTGCTTATACAAATGATAACGAAATTTTAGTCGGTCAACCGGCAAAACGCCAAGCGGTAACCAACCCGAAAAATACCTTATTCGCCATCAAACGTTTAATCGGTCGTCGTTTTGAAGATGCTGAAGTAAAACGTGATATCGACATTATGCCATTTACTATTACAAAAGCCGATAATGGCGATGCATGGGTTGAAGTGAAAGGCGAGAAATTAGCACCTCCGCAAATTTCTGCCGAAGTGTTGAAAAAAATGAAAAAAACCGCCGAAGATTTCTTGGGCGAACCGGTTACTGAAGCGGTTATTACCGTGCCGGCATACTTTAACGATGCGCAACGTCAAGCAACCAAAGATGCTGGTCGTATCGCTGGTTTAGAAGTTAAACGTATCATCAATGAACCAACTGCAGCCGCACTAGCTTACGGCTTGGATAAAGGTCAAGGTAACAAAACAATCGCTGTTTACGACTTAGGTGGTGGTACATTCGACTTATCTATCATCGAAATTGATGAAGTGGGTGGCGAGAAAACATTCGAAGTGTTAGCAACCAACGGCGATACTCACTTAGGTGGTGAAGACTTCGATAACCGCGTGATCAACTACTTGGTAGATGAATTCCAAAAAGAACAAGGAATTGACTTGCGTAATGACCCACTTGCAATGCAACGTTTAAAAGAAGCCGGTGAAAAGGCGAAAATTGAGCTTTCTTCCGCACAACAAACGGATGTGAACTTACCTTACATCACAGCGGATGCAACCGGTCCTAAACACTTAAACATTAAGTTGACCCGTGCGAAATTAGAATCTTTAGTAGAAGATTTAGTGGCGAAATCCCTTGAGCCGGTGAAAGTTGCCTTATCTGATGCAGGATTAAGCGCCTCTCAAGTTGATGATGTGATTTTAGTGGGTGGTCAAACCCGTATGCCACTTGTTCAACAAAAAGTGGAAGAATTCTTCGGCAAAACACCACGTAAAGACGTTAACCCAGACGAAGCCGTTGCAGTGGGTGCAGCAGTACAAGGCGGTGTGTTAGCCGGTGATGTAAAAGACGTATTGTTGTTAGACGTTACCCCATTATCATTGGGTATCGAAACCATGGGCGGTGTGATGACCACCTTAATTGAGAAAAACACGACGATTCCAACCAAAAAATCGCAAGTGTTCTCAACTGCGGAAGATAACCAAAGTGCGGTAACCATTCACGTGTTACAAGGTGAACGTAAACAGGCTTCTGCCAACAAATCTTTAGGTCAATTCAACCTTGAAGGCATCAACCCAGCGCCACGCGGTATGCCACAAATTGAAGTGACCTTCGACATCGACGCAGACGGCATCATCCATGTTTCTGCGAAAGACAAAGGCACCGGTAAAGAACAACAAATCACCATTAAAGCGTCTTCCGGTTTAAGTGATGAAGAAATTCAACAAATGGTACGCGATGCCGAAGCGAACGCTGAAGCTGACCGTAAATTTGAAGAATTAGTACAAGTGCGCAACCAAGCAGATCACCTTGTACACAGCACACGTAAACAATTAGAAGAAGCAGGTGATAAAGTTCCAGCCGCAGATCGTGCTGCTATCGAAAGCGCATTAAGCGACTTAGAAGCTGCCGCAAAAGGTGAAGACAAAGCAGTGATTGAAGCTAAACTTCAAGCTCTTGCAGAAGTTGCACAAAAACTTGCACAAACAGCACAACCGCAAGGTGATGCACAACAAGCGCAAAGCAACGGCAAACCAAACGATGATGTTGTTGATGCTGAGTTTGAAGAAGTGAAGGATAATAAGTAATTTCACTCTCACTAAAATAGAAGGGCGTAGTAATACGCCCTTTTAGTGTATTCATCAACCACAATTTTTCCTGACTTTATTTAAAAAAGTGAAGTCAGGAAAAATAAATCAGGAGGATAAATGGCGTTAAAACTCTACCCAATCGTACAACAACGCTTAAATAACAACATAGCAAATGAGATGATCCCAACCCTTTGGCAAAACAATTTCGATAAACTACCACAAGGCCACTATTGTTATGGCATTTATTTTAATTATGTGACGAATTACCAAGCAGACTATGATTTTGCGATTGCAAGTGAAGCCGTATTAGAGACAGATATCCCCGCGATTGAAATTGAAGATTTGAGTTTCTACGAAGTTTTTCGTTGCAAAGTAGATGAAATTTATCAAACATGGCAGCTGATCTGGAAAAAAGAACAACAAGGCTTACTTAAGCGGGCTTATTCTGTGGATTTTGAAAAATACCACCCTGATGGTTTAGTAGAAATTTATATCGCTGTTGTACCACATTGCTAAGCTCAAAGTGCGTAAAATTTTATAAAAAATGACCGCACTTTTCCCCTCAAAACAAACACAACCCAAGGAAAAATAATGGAATTTGCAACAAAATGTCTCCATGCCGGATACACACCTAAAAATGGTGAACCGCGTGTTCAACCCATCGTACAAAGCACGACTTACACTTACGACTCTGCAGAAGAAATCGGTAAATTATTTGATTTGCAAGCGGCTGGCTATTTCTATACCCGCCTAGCAAATCCAACCACGAATGCCGCAGAAGAAAAAATTACCGCACTTGAAGGCGGTGTGGCGACAATGTGTACCGCCTCAGGACAATCTGCGGTATTTTATGCCATGTTGAATATTTTAGAAGCCGGCGATCACTTTATTTCTTCCTCTTGTGTCTATGGTGGCACCTACAATTTATTTGCACATACGTTCAAAAAAATGGGAATTGAAGTGAGCTTCGTGGATCAAGATTTACCGCTCGAAGAACTCAAAAAAGCCATTCGTCCAAATACCAAAGCTGTTTTTGCCGAAACCATTGCAAACCCGGCGTTACGTGTGTTGGATATTGAAAAATTCGCTGCCTTAGCCCAAGCCGCGCAGGCACCGTTACTCATCGACAACACCTTTGCCACGCCTTATTTTTGTCGCCCAATCGAATTTGGTGCAAACGTGGTCATTCATAGCACCTCTAAATATTTAGACGGTCATGCCATTGCACTTGGCGGTTCTATTACGGATGGTGGCAACTTTAATTGGAATAACGGCAAATATCTGCAATTAAGCACACCAGACCAAACGTATCACGGGTTAGTTTATACGGAAACCTTTGGTCCTGCCGCTTATATTGTCAAAGCGCGCGTGCAATTAATGCGTGATTTAGGCGCAACACCGGCACCGCAAAACAGTTTCCTGCTCAATGTAGGTATGGAAACCCTTGCATTGCGTATGCAACGTCATTATGAAAATGCTCAAACGGTCGCTGAGTTTTTAGAAAAACATCCACAAGTGGTAAAAGTAAGCTATCCGGGATTAATCAGTTCCACGGATTACGCGCTTAAACAAAAATACTTACCAAATGGTTTATGTGGCGTCATTTCTTTTGAAATAAAAGGCGGTAAAGAAGCCGCGGCAAAATGGTTAAATGCTTTACAAATGACATCGCGTGAAGTGCATGTAGCGGATATTCGTACTTGTGCGTTACATCCTGCGACCTCAACGCATCGCCAATTAAGTGAAGTCGAATTAGAAAAAGCAGGGATTTCCGCAGGATTAATTCGCCTTTCTTGTGGTATTGAAAGTGTTCAAGATATTTTGGCGGATTTAGAACAAGCCTTCAATGCGGCAAAATAATGGTATTCAAGGCAGGCAATCGGCCTGCCTCTTTGAACAACGATAAAATCATATCGTAACAGAAATATAGACGGCTCATTTTGGTTTGTTGACTTTCGTTTGACTGTCAACAAACGAAAATAAGCCGAGCCATGCCCTAATAAATTCATGTGTTGGCTCTTGATATTTCTGCCTTTGACATCATTTTGGTGTTTAGAACTATCGTTCATATAATACAATACATAATCATAGAAGTAGCATTTGATATTTTAAACGGAAAATTGAAACATTATGGCAAAACAAGACTACTACGAACTCCTCGGCGTTTCTAAATCCGCTGATGAAAAAGAAATTAAGCGCGCCTATAAAAAGCTCGCGATGCAATATCACCCGGACAGAACCAAAGGGGATAAAGCGAAAGAAGAAAAATTTAAAGAAATCCAAGAAGCTTATGAAGTATTAAGCGATAAGCAAAAACGCGCTAACTACGATCAATACGGCCATGCCGCCTTTGAACAAGGTTTCGGTGCCGGCGGAGGCTTTAGTGGTGCGGATTTCGGCGATATTTTTGGCGATATGTTCGGCGATATTTTCGGTGGCGGCGGACGTGGCCGCCAACGTGTTGTGCGTGGTGATGACTTACGTTATGACCTTGAGATCACCCTTGAAGAAGCCGTCAAAGGCACGACCAAAGACATTAAAATTTATACCCTTGCGCCTTGTGAAACCTGTCATGGCTCAGGGGCTGAGGCCGGTTCAAAAGTGGAAACCTGTCCACAATGTCACGGTTCCGGTCGTCTGCGTCGTCAACAAGGGTTCTTTATGACCGAAACCGTTTGTCCAACCTGTCATGGCAGCGGTAAGAAAATTGAGAAACCGTGTAAAGTTTGTCACGGTGACGGCAGAGTGAATAAACCGAAAAATCTTTCGGTGAAAATTCCGGCAGGCGTGGACACTGGAAATCAATTACGCTTATCAGGCGAAGGCGCAGCCGGTGAAAACGGCGCACCGGCAGGCGATTTATATGTTGTAATCCATGTGAAAGAGCATCACATTTTTGAGCGTGATGGCAACAACCTTTATTGTGAAGTGCCGATTAGCTTCACTATGGCGGCTCTTGGTGGCGAAATTGAAGTGCCAACATTGGATGGACGGGTTAAGTTAAAAATCCCGGAAGAGACCCAAACAGGTAAATTATTCCGTATGCGTGGCAAAGGTGTTACCTCCTCCCGTAGCGGTTATGCCGGCGATTTAATCTGTCGAATTGTGGTAGAAACACCGGTAAAACTCAACGAAGAACAAAAAGCATTGCTACGCAAACTTGAAGAAAGCTTGGAAGGGCAAACAAAACAGCGCCCGAAATCCTCTAGCTTCCTCGATGGTGTAAAACGCTTCTTTGATGATTTAACGAAGTAACGCCAACAACCTTCCTTGCAAAGTGCGGTGAAAATTTAAGGTATTTTTTCACCGCACTTTTTTAATCTTTTTCCCCTCGGATGTCATTTTTGCGCCAATTTATACATTTTAATCAAGTAAATTTTCTGCGCATACGAAATTTCCTTTAATTAATAATCAGTTATTTAATGTCAACTAAGCAATAAAAAAATATATCGCTTGAATTCTTTATCTCAACACATTATCTTGTGCCAAATTTTTTGACTTATAACTATATATTGTGTTTTAGATCTATATCTAAGGAGTAGCGTCTTTCATGAATAAAGCATTAATGGTCACCAAACGTGACGGCACACTGGAGCCGATTAACCTCGATAAAATCCACCGCGTAATTACCTGGGCGGCAGAAGGACTAGACAATGTGTCCGTGTCGCAAGTGGAATTGCGTTCTCACATTCAGTTTTATGAAGGTATTCGTACCTCTGATATTCACGAAACCATTATCAAAGCAGCTGCAGACTTAATCAGCAAAGATTCTCCGGATTATCAATACCTTGCTGCGCGCCTTGCAGTGTTCCATTTACGCAAAAAAGCCTACGGCCATTTCGATCCGCCGCGTTTATACGATCATGTGAAAAAATTGGTGCGCATGGGCAAATACGATCATGCCTTATTGGATGATTACACCCGTGAAGAATGGGATGAAATGGACGGTTTTATCGACCATTGGCGCGATATGACCTTCTCTTATGCGGCAGTGAAACAATTAGAAGGCAAATATTTAGTCCAAAACCGCGTGACCGGTGAGATCTACGAATCCGCCCAATTCCTCTATTTATTAGTGGCGGCAAGTCTGTTCTCCAAATACCCGCAAGAAACCCGTTTGGATTATATCCGCCGTTTCTACGATGCGACCTCCACTTTCAAAATTTCCTTGCCAACCCCAATCATGGCAGGTGTACGTACGCCAACCCGTCAATTCAGCTCTTGCGTGTTGATCGAGTGTGGCGACAGCTTGGATTCCATTAACGCCACCGCCTCTGCCATCGTGAAATATGTTTCTCAACGTGCCGGTATCGGTGTGAATGCCGGTGCGATTCGTGCACTAGGTAGCCCAATTCGTGGCGGCGAAGCGTTCCATACCGGTTGTATTCCGTTCTATAAATATTTCCAAACTGCCGTGAAATCTTGTTCTCAAGGCGGCGTGCGTGGTGGTGCGGCAACCGTGTACTACCCGATTTGGCACTTAGAAGTAGAAAGCCTGTTGGTGTTGAAAAACAACCGCGGTGTGGAAGACAACCGCGTGCGTCACATGGACTACGGTGTACAGCTCAACAAATTAATGTACCAACGCTTAATCAAAGGCGGCGACATCACCCTATTTAGCCCGTCCGATGTGCCGGGACTTTACGAAGCGTTCTTTGCGGATCAAGACAAGTTTGAAGAACTTTACGTACAATACGAACAGGATCCGTCCATTCGTAAACGCGCCGTAAAAGCCGTGGAATTGTTCTCTTTATTAATGCAAGAAAGGGCATCCACCGGTCGTATTTACATTCACAACGTGGATCACTGCAATACCCACTCGCCGTTCGATCCGAAAGTGGCACCGGTGCGTCAATCCAACCTGTGCTTGGAAATCGCCTTACCCACCAAACCACTAAATAACATTAATGATGAAGAAGGTGAAATCGCCCTTTGTACCCTTTCCGCCTTTAATTTGGGCAAATTGGACAACTTAGACGAGCTCGACAATTTAGCGGATCTTGCCGTGCGTGCGTTAGATGCCTTATTGGATTACCAAGATTATCCGGTAATTGCGGCAAAACGCAGTTCCCTTGCCCGTCGTTCTTTAGGTATCGGCGTCATCAACTATGCCTACTACTTGGCGAAACACGGCGTGCGTTATTCTGACGGCAGCGCCAACGATTTAACCCACCGCACTTTCGAAGCCATTCAATATTACTTATTGAAAGCCTCCATGAACTTGGCGAAAGAACAAGGCGCGTGCGAATATTTCCATGAAACCACTTACGCACAAGGTATTTTACCGATCGATACGTACAAAAAAGACATCGACAGCTTAACTTCTGAGCCGTTGCATTACGACTGGGAAAGCCTGCGCCGTGACATTCAAGAATTCGGCTTGCGCAACTCTACCCTCACCGCCCTCATGCCGTCGGAAACCTCTTCTCAGATTTCCAACGCCACCAACGGTATCGAACCGCCACGCGGTCATGTGAGCGTAAAAGCCTCAAAAGATGGTATTTTGAAACAAGTGGTGCCGGATTATGAAAACCTCGGTGAAAACTACGAATTGCTTTGGGATATCCCGGGCAACGACGGCTACTTGCACTTGGTCGGAATCATGCAAAAATTCGTAGACCAAGCCATCTCCGCCAACACCAACTACGATCCGAAACGTTTTGAAGACGGCAAAGTACCGATGAAAGTGTTGTTAAAAGATCTGTTAACCGCTTACAAATACGGCTTAAAAACCCTCTACTACCAAAACACCCGTGACGGCGCCGAAGACAGCCAGGAAGATTTGGATGATGGCTGTGCCGGTGGGGCGTGTAAGATTTAGTTTAATAAAAGTGCGGTCAGATTTTTTTGAGTGTTTAAAAATTAGCCGCATTTTGTAGTTTTTGTTTTAAGAACATTTATTAAAGGAGATTATTATGGCAATTCAATATTGGCATATGCAAATGCACCCAGATGAAATGGACTTTTCAGGTGTCGAATATATTCTTGAACATAAAAAAATTATTGGCTTAGGACATTGGGAAGAAAAATCAAACCAGATTTCTCAATTTATTGATGATATGAAAGTTAATGATATTGTCGCGATTAAACAAGGTGCTCATCTTATTGCATTAGTCCAGGTTATTGGTGGAAATTATGATGTAAATGATGATTCAGACTCAGATACCAAATGGATTATTCATAGAAGACCAATTAGAGTTTTAGACTGGGCTTTAACAGAACGTACTATTCCACAACCTCGTGGCACATTAAGTCGTTGCACAGATCCAAACGTTGAAACAACTAAAATTATTAAAGAGTGGCATAAGCAAGTCGAAGAATCATTCACGAAAAGAAAATTAGATTTAACCGTTTAAAATAGCGTAAGCGTAGTAAGCTCATCTGATAGCGCAAGCGTCCACGCTTGTGCTAAGTAAATAAACTAAAGGCACAAGCGAAGACGCTTGCGCCAGCATAAAAAAACATTTTAAAAACTGACCGCACCTTACTCTTAAGATTAAAGGAGAAATAAAAATGGCATACACCACTTTCTCACAAAACAAAAACGACCAGTTAAAAGAACCGATGTTCTTTGGTCAAAACGTTAACGTTGCTCGTTACGATCAACAAAAATATGAGACCTTTGAAAAGCTCATTGAAAAACAACTTTCCTTCTTCTGGCGTCCGGAAGAAGTGGATGTTTCACAAGACCGTATCGACTACGCGGCGTTGCCTGAACATGAAAAACATATTTTCATCAGCAACTTAAAATATCAAACCTTGTTGGATTCCATTCAAGGCCGTAGCCCAAACGTGGCGTTGTTGCCGTTGGTGTCCATTCCGGAATTAGAAACCTGGATCGAAACGTGGACGTTCTCTGAAACCATTCACTCTCGTTCTTACACGCACATTATTCGTAATATCGTGAACGATCCGTCTATCGTGTTTGACGACATCGTGACCAACGAAGAAATCATCAAACGCGCGCGCGATATTTCTTCTTACTACGACGATTTAATCCGCGACAGCCAACTTTACAGCCTGTACGGCGAAGGCACTTACACCGTGGATGGCAAAGAATGTGTCGTCACCTTGCGTAATTTGAAAAAACAACTTTACCTTTGCTTGATGAGCGTAAACGCTTTAGAGGCTATTCGTTTCTATGTGTCTTTCGCGTGCTCCTTTGCCTTTGCAGAACGTCAATTAATGGAAGGCAATGCGAAAATCATTAAATTCATCGCTCGTGATGAAGCGTTGCACTTAACCGGTACGCAGCACATTTTAAATATCATGGCGGCAGGTCAAGACGATCCGGAAATGGCAGAAATTGCCGAAGAATGTAAACAAGAAGCCTATGATTTATTCTTGGCGGCAGCAGAACAGGAAAAAGACTGGGCGGATTATTTGTTTAAAGACGGTTCCATGATCGGTTTGAACAGAGACATTTTGGTGCAATACGTGGAATACATCACCAATATCCGTATGCAGGCGGTAGGCTTGCCATTGCCATTCCAAGCACGTTCCAACCCGATTCCTTGGATCAACGCCTGGTTGGTTTCCGACAACGTACAAGTGGCACCGCAAGAAGTGGAAGTGAGTTCTTATCTTGTGGGTCAAATTGACTCCAAAGTGGACACCAAAGATTTCGACGATTTCGATCTGTAATCTTTGATGTCGCTAGAAGTGCGGTGGATTTTTCGGGTGTTTTTAAATGCCGATAAATTCTACCGCACTTTTTTATTTCTCAAGGATTGCCTCCTCTACTCACTAAAACAAGCATGTAATCCTTTCATAAAAATCACCGCACTTTTATCTCTTTCTTCTTCAAAAAATATATTTGATAGCCGTCACAAATTTGTTAAAAAAATGTTTCTAATTTATTAAAACAATGCTAATAAATAGCAGCCATGGAGGACATTTATTATGCAAACACAAATCCCTTTCTTCGCTAAATATAAAAGCCTGATTATTCTTGTTTTGGATTTTATCTTGATGTTGGTGCTAATCAACACATTGCCCTTCTCACCAAAGGAAAACCGCGGCTTGGCATTGCTGACGTTCATCGGTATTTTGTGGTTGACAGAAGCCTTTAATATTACGGTGACCTCGCTTATGGTGCCAATTCTTGCCATTGGTTTAGGACTGATTAACACACAGAAAGCCCTTGCACCTTTTGCCACCCCGATTATTTATATGTTCTTCGGCGGCTTTGTGATTGCGGCGGTATTACAAATTCAGCAACTGGATAAAATCATTGCGAACTACATCGTGCGACTCGCCAAAGGCAATTTAAAACTTTCCGTGGCGTATTTATTTGGGGTGACCACCTTTTTATCTATGTGGATCAACAACACGGCTGTCGCGGCAATGATGTTGCCACTCACCATAGGAATGTTAAAAGGGTTGAATGCAGAAAAAAATTATCGCCTGTATGCGTTTACCTTATTAGGTATGGCGTTCTGTGCCAGTATTGGCGGCATTGGCACCTTAGTCGGTAGCGCTCCTAATGCCATCTTGGCCTCTCAAATTCAAGTGACTTTTACTGAATGGTTAGGTTATGGCTTCCCGGTAATGCTATTGTTGTTACCTTCCATGTTATTTGCTCTTTGGGTCATTTTACGTCCCAATTTTCATGTCGAATTTGCCCCTTCTCTTGAAAAAGTCTCTTTCACCAAAAAGAACATCATCACGCTAATCATCTTCAGTGTGATGGCATTACTGCTCCTGTTTAGTTCTGTTCTCAACCCTTGGTTCTCCGGTTTACTGGGCTTAGAGAAAAAAATTGATAGCTTTGATAGTGTCATCGCCTTAACTGTAGTGGTGATTATCGGCGTGACCGGTGTGGCAAAATGGAAAGAAATTCAGCAACGTGTGGAATGGGGCGTGTTAATGCTCTTTGGTGGCGGATTAACTTTGAGTATTGTCATGAAAGACTCCGGCGCCAGTAAAATCATGGCAGACACCATTGTGCAATTTACCAATGAAAAACCGCTGTGGGTGCTGTGCTTCGTCATCAGCGCATTCATCATATTCCTCACAGAATTCACCTCTAATACCGCCAGTGCAGCATTGATTATGCCTATAGTAATTTCAGTAGCGCAAACCTTAAACTTGCCACCAATCGCCCTCGCTGCCATCATCGCCTGTGGTGCAAGCTGTGCCTTTATGTTGCCAATTGCTACACCGCCGAATGCTATCGTATTCGCGACAGGCCATGTCAAACAAGTGGATATGGCAAAGGTCGGCTTTATTCTCAACCTTTTCTGTATCGGAATAATTGGCGGCATGGCATATTTCGTGTGGATCTAATTTCGATTACAATACGCACAATGCTATTTAGAGCAGTTTTCTAACTGCTCTTTTTTCTTTTAACAATCATGAAAATCCATTTATTACACAGCTGTCAAACCATCGAACACGATAATCAAATCCCGCTCCTCAATCGCTTGGAACAACATGGCATTTACCATGAATACCAATGTCGTAGCGGTTATTGCGGTTCCTGCCCCCGATAGCGCAAGCGTCCACGCTTGTGCTAAGTAAATAAACTAAAGGCACAAGCGAAGACGCTTGCGCCAGCATAAAAAAACATTTTAAAAACTGACCGCACCTTACTCTTAAGATTAAAGGAGAAATAAAAATGGCATACACCACTTTCTCACAAAACAAAAACGACCAGTTAAAAGAACCGATGTTCTTTGGTCAAAACGTTAACGTTGCTCGTTACGATCAACAAAAATATGAGACCTTTGAAAAGCTCATTGAAAAACAACTTTCCTTCTTCTGGCGTCCGGAAGAAGTGGATGTTTCACAAGACCGTATCGACTACGCGGCGTTGCCTGAACATGAAAAACATATTTTCATCAGCAACTTAAAATATCAAACCTTGTTGGATTCCATTCAAGGCCGTAGCCCAAACGTGGCGTTGTTGCCGTTGGTGTCCATTCCGGAATTAGAAACCTGGATCGAAACGTGGACGTTCTCTGAAACCATTCACTCTCGTTCTTACACGCACATTATTCGTAATATCGTGAACGATCCGTCTATCGTGTTTGACGACATCGTGACCAACGAAGAAATCATCAAACGCGCGCGCGATATTTCTTCTTACTACGACGATTTAATCCGCGACAGCCAACTTTACAGCCTGTACGGCGAAGGCACTTACACCGTGGATGGCAAAGAATGTGTCGTCACCTTGCGTAATTTGAAAAAACAACTTTACCTTTGCTTGATGAGCGTAAACGCTTTAGAGGCTATTCGTTTCTATGTGTCTTTCGCGTGCTCCTTTGCCTTTGCAGAACGTCAATTAATGGAAGGCAATGCGAAAATCATTAAATTCATCGCTCGTGATGAAGCGTTGCACTTAACCGGTACGCAGCACATTTTAAATATCATGGCGGCAGGTCAAGACGATCCGGAAATGGCAGAAATTGCCGAAGAATGTAAACAAGAAGCCTATGATTTATTCTTGGCGGCAGCAGAACAGGAAAAAGACTGGGCGGATTATTTGTTTAAAGACGGTTCCATGATCGGTTTGAACAGAGACATTTTGGTGCAATACGTGGAATACATCACCAATATCCGTATGCAGGCGGTAGGCTTGCCATTGCCATTCCAAGCACGTTCCAACCCGATTCCTTGGATCAACGCCTGGTTGGTTTCCGACAACGTACAAGTGGCACCGCAAGAAGTGGAAGTGAGTTCTTATCTTGTGGGTCAAATTGACTCCAAAGTGGACACCAAAGATTTCGACGATTTCGATCTGTAATCTTTGATGTCGCTAGAAGTGCGGTGGATTTTTCGAGTGTTTTTAAATGCCGATAAATTCCACCGCACTTTTTTATTTATTCGCTCCCAAAATTGCAGAACATTCAAGCCATTTATTTGTCATAAGCATTACCGAAACTCAATGAGATTTCGTGTTATTTGTTTTTAATTGGAGAAAATTGAATGAAAAAACGCAATTTTGTTTTAACTAGTATTGCACTCGGATTAAGCGTATTAACTGCCCCGATGATGAGCGTGGCAGAAACCCCAACAGAAATATCTGCCGGTCAAGTTATGCCAAGTTTAGCGCCCATGTTAGAAAAAGTGTTGCCTTCGGTGGTGTCCATTTCTGTGGAAGGCAAACAAAAAAGCAATGCTGCTCAAATGGATGACGACATTCCGGAAGAATTTAAATTCTTTTTTGGTCCGGATATGTTCGATCGTGATCGCGCACCACGCAACTTTAAGGGCCTTGGCTCAGGCGCAATTATTAACGCCGAGAAAGGTTATGTGTTAACCAATAATCACGTGATTAAAGATGCGGATAAAATTACCGTTCAACTCCATGATGGTCGTGAATTTAAAGCCAAAGTCATCGGTGCCGATGAAATGTCCGATGTAGCACTCATTCAAGTGGAAAAACCTAAAAATCTGACCGCACTTAAACTCGCGGATTCCGACAAATTACGCGTAGGTGATTTCACCGTGGCTATCGGCAACCCGTTCGGTTTAGGTCAAACCGTGACATCCGGTATTGTATCCGCATTGGGTCGCTCCATGGGATCCGATAGCGGCACCTATGAAAACTACATTCAAACAGACGCAGCGGTTAACCGTGGTAACTCCGGTGGTCCGCTAATTAACTTAAACGGTGAATTAATCGGCATCAACACCGCCATTCTTTCCCCAAGCGGCGGCAATGCCGGTATTGCCTTTGCGATTCCAAGCAATATGGCCAATAATTTAGTACAACAAATTCTTGAATTCGGTGAAGTGCGCCGTGGTATGCTCGGTATTAAAGGCGGCGAATTAAATGCAGATTTAGCACAAGCGTTTGATATTGAAGCGAAGAAAGGCGCTTTTATTAGTGAAGTGATGCCGGGTTCTGCTGCCGATAAAGCGGGTCTCAAAGCCGGTGATGTGATTACCGCGATAAATGGTCAAGCCATTTCCAGCTTTGCTGAAATGCGTGCCAAAATCGCCACATCTGGTGCAGGCAAAGAACTTGATTTAACTTATTTGCGTGACGGTAAATCAAATAACGCTAAAGTGACGCTTCAATCAGATGACCAAACGCAAACACGCGCCAATGGATTATTACCGGCGTTAGACGGTGCGGAATTAAACAACTATGACGAAAAAGGTATGAAAGGTGTTGCTATCACCAAAATCAAACCAAATTCCCTTGCGGAACAACGCGGATTGAAATCCGGTGATGTGATCATTGGGATTAACCGTCAGAAAGTTGAAAACTTAGGTCAGTTACGCAAAATTTTAGAGAGTAAGCCATCGGCCATCGCCTTAAATATTATTCGCGGTGACAGTAACTTCTATTTACTGGTTCAATAATCTCATTTCCATAAATAAAGGGCGAATCTCTTCGCCCTTTAAAATCGCATTAAAAAATCTTAGCAAAGCCAACGTTCAAAATCCACGGGATTTTCCCACCGCACTTTACTGCCAATTTTCACGTTTTGCCTTCTGCAATTTCGCATAAGCCGCCAATAATTTTTGATGTTCGCTAAAGTTTGCAAGGGTTTCATCGCTAGCAGGCAGGTTATAGAACGGATTGCCACCTTGAATCGCGCCCCACGCAAATGCCACGGTGTCTTTGCCATACATTTTTTCGAATACCATGCGATATTGCTGCGGATCACGTTGGCTATCCATAAACAATTCAAGGCTATTGATTAAGCAGCGATAATAGTTGGCACGTTCTGCCGTGAACACGGAACTGTTCATGTTATAGGTCCAATTCGCCCAATCTAGAGCCATTTCCAAGTCGCCCAAGGCAAGATAAAGCATGGATTTTAATTCACCAATGCGTAAGGTTGTCCAGCCGCTGGCTTTCGGTGCCACGATGCCGATAAATTCGCGTACGCGGGTAGCATCGTCAATACCTTGTTCATCCAGTTCATCCAATAATTCTTGGTAGGTTTCTGGGTCGTGGTGGAAGTGCGGTAAATCTAACAAGATTTCGCGCCAGTCCATGCCCATGTTGCTGTTGGCGTAAATTAAGTCGTCTGCCGGATAAATATCGGACATGCCCGGCACGATAATGCGACAGGCATAAACACCTAAGTGATTGTAGTCCATGATGTAAACGTCTTTCTTTTCTGCACGGAAAATCGCCATCAGATTGTCGTATTCTTCATGCGTATCTTTGCCGGAGAAATTCCAATCGGCGAACTCATAATCCGGTGTGTCTTTGAATAAATCCCATGAAATTAAACCGCTGGAATCAATGAAGTGGGTTTCCAAATTGGCGTGTTCGGCAACATCGTCATTGTTGAAGGATGGCGGAGAAAAAACATCCAAATCTTTTAAGCTACGACCTTGCAGCAGTTCAGTCACGGTGCGCTCTAACGCCACTTGGAATTTTGGATGTGCTCCGAAAGAGGCAAAGCAAGTGCCGTTAGTTGGGTTAAGCAAAATGACGCAAATCACTGGGTATTTGCCACCAAGAGAAGCATCATATGCCAAAATCGGGAAGCCTTCCTGTTCTAGTTTGTCGATAGAGGCTTGAATGGACGGATAACGTGCCATCACCTCTTGCGGAATTAATGGCAGACTAATGGCTTCTGCGATGATTTTATTTTTCACATAGCGCTCAAACACTTCCGATAATCCCTGCACGCGCGCTTCAAATTGGCTGTTGCCGGCAGACATCCCGTTGGAGACGTAGAGATTAGAAATGATGCTTTGTGGAATATACACCGTTTGTTGATCTGATTGGCGCACATAAGGCAAAGCAACAATACCACGCTCATAGTTGCCTGATTGCAAATCCACCAAAAGTTCCGGTGTCAGCTCCTGATTTGGATCGAAATGGTCAAATAAACGATCGTCTAAAATGCCTTGTGGCAACAACGCCTCGTCTTCAATCGGAAACCATTTTTCGTTCGGATAATGCACAAAATCGCCATTGGCAATGTCTTGTCCTAAATAGAAATCCGTCCAGAAATAGTTGGTGGAAAGACGCTCAAAATATTCGCCGAGTGCTGACGCTAACGCGGCTTTCTTACTGGCACCTTTGCCGTTAGAGAAACACTGTGGGCAGTCTTTATCACGAATATGTACCGACCACACGTTCGGCACCGGGTTTAACCATGAGGCTTCTTCAATATTAAAGCCAAGTGCGGTCAGTTTTTGCTGGAATTTTTTAATACTTTCCTCAAGAGCGGCATCTTTGCCGGGAATAAACGTCTGTTGAGTCATTGTTGTTCCTATTTTTGTGATGTAATCAGAGGTCATAAAAATCGTTGTTAAGTATTTCTTTCATAAAAACGATGTTAAATCGGTAATCCGGCTAGCACGGCATAACCTTCTTGCATGCCATGCACGCGATAGTCTGTGCCAGCTTCAATGAACGCCGCTTGTCCTTGTTTCAACGTGAGTTTTTGTTGTGTGGCTTCCAATGTCATTTCGCCTGCCATGACTAAGAGAATCGTGCCGTTTAAAGTGCGGTCGGAAATTTCGGTGTTTTTAGCATAAGGCATATTGCTCAAAGCAAAATCGGCAATGGGCGTCGGGTAGGTGTAAACCTGATTTTGAGGTGCCGGCGCGATGATTTGAGGGACGATTTCGCTACAATCAATGATTTTTAGTAATTGTTCGATATCAACGTGTTTTGGCGTTAGACCGCCACGAATGACATTGTCGGAACAGGCCATCAGTTCAATATTTTGTCCGCGTAAATAAGCGTGTGGCACGCCGGCGGCTTGGAAAATCCCTTCGCCGACCTGCAAATTAACCAGATTAAACAAGTAGAAACTCATTAAGCCGGCATCTAACTTGTCTCGGGAAATCTTCATGGCGTGCAATGTGTAAAGCACCCAGTAATCCGGATTTTGCATGGCAAGCTGGTTTTGCTCGTAAGCCTTTTGTTGCGCATCAATTATCGGCAACAGCCATTGCGCTAATTGATCTTGTGTTGCCAACATAATGTCAGCATAAAAATCCGCTAAATTCTGCGAGGCCAGTTTTGTTGCCAGTTCCGCAAGTGACAGGCGTTGGAGTAGTGTATCGAGAATTTTGGCTTTGGTTTTAAAACCATGTAAAAGCCAAAAATCGGACAAAGCAATCATCATTTCCGGCTTATGGTTATCGTCTTTGTAGGTGCGCTTCGGATCATTTAACGGAATGCCAGCGGCATTTTCCTGCGCAAAGCCGATCTCTGCCTGTTTTTTGGTTGGGTGTAACTGAATGGAAAGAGGATTGGCGACATCTAAAATTTTCAGCAAATAAGGCAAATTATCCCCAAATAATTGACGGCTTTGGCTGCCAAGTGCAGTGGGATTTTGTTGTAAAAAATCCAGTAACGACAGTTCGCCATTGGTGGTGATTAACTGTGATGGCGCAGAAGGGTGTGCGCCGAGCCAATATTCGGCATAATGCGCTTGCGTTTTTATAATATGCAAGAAGTCCGGAAGATACTGGTTACCACCCCACGCGTAATATTGAAGACTCCCGTTCAGGGGATAAATGCCTGCCATCATGTGTTCTCGTTTAGCGTTGTTTTGCCTAAAATAAAGGCGACATTTTAGCATATTCTTCCACTTAACTGTTGCGATATACAGGCTTTTTTTATACATTTAGCCCCATCTAAAATTTCTTTTTAATCGCGATTGTCACGTTTATTTTATGAAATTTTAGATAACGAAACACATTAACTTAACAAGAGGTGTAAACATGGCACAAGGACATTATGAATTAAAAACAGCCAAAGACGGTCAATTTATGTTCAACTTAATCGCTACTAACGGACAAGTGATCTTAACCAGTGAGCTTTACAAAACAAAAGCCGCTGCACAAAACGGTATTGCTTCCGTCCAAAAAAATGGCGTAGATGAGAAAAACTTTGAGTTTCGCATGACAAAAAGTGATCAACCGTATTTTGTGTTGAAAGCGGCGAATCACCAAGAAATCGGTCGTAGTCAATATTATTCCTCACAGGCTGCCGCGCAAAAAGGCATGGAATCGGTGATGAATAATGCATCTACTGAAGTGATCAAAGAAATTTAATCTGCTTTTCTTACTCTCCGCTTATCGGCATTTTCGATGCCGATCTTTAGGCTTTGTAAGAAGCGGAAGGAGTTAGAGCGTTTTCATAAAAAATCTGCGCCTAAATTTGTCGGTATTTTATCCCACATTTAGGCGCAGATGAGCTATTGCGATTTTCGACTTAAATTATCTATTACGCTTTAGACATGGCAGCAACTTCTGCTGCGAAGTCGGTTTCTACTTTCTCGATACCTTCGCCCACTTCTAAGCGGATGAAGTTAGAGATTTCAGCACCTTTTTCTTTTAACAAATCACCAACGGATTTAGATGGATCCATCACGAAAGGTTGACCGGTTAAAGAAACTTCGCCCGTGAATTTTTTCATGCGACCTTCAACCATTTTTTCTGCGATTTCGCGTGGTTTGCCGGATTGCATTGCGATATCCACTTGGATGTTACGCTCATGTTCAACCACATCAGCCGGAACATCACTTGGGTTAACATAGTCTGGACGGCTTGCTGCAACGTGCATTGCGATGTGTTTTAACAATTCATCGTCTGCGCCTTTACCCGCCACTAATACACCGATTTTCGCGCCGTGTAAGTAAGAGCCTACAACATCGCCCTCAATGTAAGCAACACGACGGATGGTCATATTTTCACCGATTTTTGCCACTAATGCAGCACGTTTTTCTTCAAATTGCGCTTGAAGTTGTTCGATGGTTGCGCCTTTGTGTGCTGCTGCGTAGTCTGCCACTTCGTTGGCTAAACCTAAGAAACCGGCATCTTTTGCGACGAAGTCAGTTTCGCAGTTTAATTCAACCACTACACCGAAACCGTTTTGTACGCGCGCGATGATGACACCTTCAGCGGCAACACGACCGGCTTTTTTCGCCGCTTTTGCTTGACCGGATTTACGCATGTTATCGATAGCTAATTCGATGTCGCCGTTTGCTTCAACTAATGCTTTTTTACATTCCATCATGCCTGCGCCGGTACGTTCACGCAGTTCTTTTACTAATGATGCTGTGATTTCAGCCATTTTAAAATCCTCTGTCAGTTTAAAATGCGGTGGAAAAAGACCGCACTTTTAGATCTAAAAAATACAGGGAGCTATTTAGCCCCCTGCTTATTCATTAATCATCTGATTAATAAGGGCTTATGCCTTATCGCAATCGCCTGAATTATTCTGCGGCTTGCGCTAATTCTTCAGCAACCGCGGCTTCGTTACCACGACCTTCTTTGATCGCAGCAGCAGCAGAAGAAAGATAAAGTTGAATTGCACGTGCTGCGTCATCGTTACCTGGGATAACAAAATCTACGCCGTCCGGGCTAGAGTTAGTATCAACGATAGCAAATACCGGAATACCCAAGTTGTTTGCTTCTTTCACTGCGATATGTTCGTGGTCTGCACCGATAACGAATAATGCATCCGGAAGACCACCCATCTCTTTGATACCGCCAAGGCTTAATTCAAGTTTTTCCATCTCACGGGTACGCATTAACGCTTCTTTTTTGGTTAATTTGTCGAAAGTACCGTCTTGAGATTGCGTTTCTAAATCTTTTAAACGTTTGATGGATTGACGAACTGTTTTCCAGTTGGTCAACATACCGCCTAACCAACGGTGGTTTACATAGTATTGTTGACAGTCTAATGCTGCTGCTTGCACGGCATCGGTCGCTGCGCGTTTAGTACCAACAAATAATACTTTACCGTTGTTGCTCGCAATGCGGGTTAACTCAGCTAATGCTGCGTTGAACATTGGAACGGTTTTTTCAAGGTTGATGATATGAACGCCGTTGCGTGGTCCGAAAATGAATGGTTTCATTTTTGGGTTCCAGTAACGAGTTTGGTGACCGAAGTGAACGCCTGCTTGAAGCATATCGCGCATAGAAACTTGTGCCATAATAATTTTCCTTTTGTTTGGGGTTTAGCCTCCACATATCCAGCCAATCGACCGTTTGGCACCCCGATTTAGCCTTTCTGATATGTGTGTGTTTTAGTAAATTGATTAAAAAATAAACGTTACTTTTAAACAGCAAAATAACGCCGTGCTTTATATCATAAAGTGCGGCTGGTTTCCAGTAGATTTCGATTTTTCATCGTTTTATTAAAACAATTTACAAGGAATTAACTCACAAAAAAACCGCACTTGAGAAAACCAAAGTGCGGTTTTTTAGAAAACATTTTACGCTTGTGGATGTCTTGCAGCGACTTCTTCTAATAAGGTTTTGAGTTCACCTTGTTGATACATTTCCAATACGATATCACAACCGCCAACAAGTTCGCCTTCTACCCATAATTGTGGGAATGTCGGCCAATTGGCGTAAGCCGGTAACTCTGCACGAATATCCGGATGTTGCAAAATATCCACATAACCGAAGGGTACGCCACAGTTAATTAACGCTTCTACCGCGCGAGCAGAAAAACCGCAAGAAGGGAATTTTGGCGAGCCTTTCATGTAAATCAGAATCGGATTTTCGCTAATCTGTTTTTTGATTTTATCTAACGTTTCCATAATGTTCCTTATATGCATTGAAGAGAAAACGCGCGCATTGTATCACAAACAATGTGCCCGACCAATAAATCCAAAAGGGTATTACCAGCTACCACCAGCCCCACCGCCGTCAAAACCACCTCCACCGAAACCTCCACCAGAGCCACCGCCAAAACTGCCTCCACCAAAGCCACCGAAACCGTCACCGCCTCTGCCATTACGGCGACGATCTGACATTGATTGGCGCAATATTTCATTCAAGACATGGTTATTCGTTGGGCTGACGTAAGCGCGACGACTGTTAACCTCCGCTATCACCACAATCAAAATAAACAGCGCGAGCATGATAAAGGGCACAACATCCCCGAAATCCTTTTCCTCTTCCGCTTGTGCCGCAAATTCGCCTTTGGTGGCAGCAATAATGTAATCCAAGCCGTTATCAATGCCTTGAGCATATTGCTCGTTGCGGAAATAAGGGCGAATTTGGTTGCGAATAATTTGTGAAGCCAGCGCATCGGTCAACACGCCTTGCAAGCCTTGTCCCACCGCAATAAACAATTTTCGATCGTCTTTTGCAATGAGTAACAACACACCGTTATTCAGATTTTTCCGCCCGATTCCCCATTTATCACCTAATTCAAAGGCATATTGAGAAACCTCATATTCACCTGTCGTTGGCACAATCACCACTGCAATTTGCGAACTGGTTTCTTTGCTATAGGCTGCCAACTTCGCTTCTAATGCGTCCAACTCTTTTACTGATAACGTTTTCGTGTAGTCATTCACATAACGGAAAGGTTTCGGGGTATCAGGAAAGGTGACGGCAGAAACAGTCGTCGCCATAAAAATGCAGAAAAAAATGACCGCACTTTTTAAGCTCAATAAACTAAATACGCGTTTAATCATGAATGATCACCTCGTTATCCAGTTCATTTTGATCGTCCGGTTGAACCGGAAAATGCTGAATTAAGTGTTCACCAATTTTCTGCATCGAAGCCAAAATACCTTCTGTATATTGCTTTTGTTTAAAATGCGCAATCATGCGGGCACATTCTGTTTGCCAAAAGTCATCGCCCACATACTGATGAATACCAATGTCTCCGATAATCGCACATTGACGATCATCATAGGCAATATAAATCAACACGCCATTACGAGCCGCCGTTTGATGCATTTCCAGTTGTGAAAAAACACCCAACGCACGTTCATAAACAGAAAGTGCGGTCGGTTTTGACGGTATTTTTCGTTCGATAAAAATCCGAAACTCGGCGGAGGTTTGTCGCTCAAGGCGGGCGATTGCCGCCTCAAGCTGTTTTTTATCTATCGGGATTTTTGCAAATAATGGCATCGCGCCACCTTATTGTCCGTTTAGTTAAAATTCACTGTCGGCGCGTTTTCAGCACCGGCAACAGATTTGAAATAAGGTTTTTCTTTGAAACCAAAAATCATCGCAACCACTTTGGTTGGGAAAGTACGAATTTTTTGGTTGTATTCACGTGCCGCTTCATTGAATTTATTACGCGCAACGTTAATGCGATTTTCGGTACCTTCTAATTGCGCTTGTAAGTTCATAAAGCCTTCGTTCGCACGCAATTCAGGATAATTCTCTACGCTCACCAATAAGCGGGACAAGGCTGAACCTACTTCATTTTGGCTTTGTTGGAATTGGGTTAATTGATCTTCCGTTAAATGAGACGGATCAATTTTGGTTTGCGTTGCTTTTGCGCGCGCTTCAACAACACCGGTTAAGGTTTCTTTTTCAAAGTTTGCCTGACCTTTCACGGTATTCACTAAATTTGGGATCAAATCGGAACGACGTTGATAAGTCGATTCTACATTTGCCCACACAGAATTAATTTGTTCTTCCGCGGCAACCAAGCCGTTATAACTTGGAATTAAGGCCATAGCCGCAACAACGGCAACAATAATCAGAACAAGCCATTTTTTCATTTTTTTTCCTTACAATCATTAAACTTAGCTAAAAAACAAAAGACCTAAACATAGGTTTAGGTCTTTTTTATCTATTTAAAAATAATTAACAAAAAGTCAATTATTTAGAACCGCTAACTGCGATTTCTACACGACGGTCATCAGCTAAACAAGCGATAAGCGCTTTACGGCCTTTAACTGCGTCACATTTGTTACCAGTAACTGGGTTTGCTTTACCATAACCGGTTGCAGAAATAGCGTGTTGAGAAACACCTTTGGACACTAAGTAGTTAGCAACGCTTTCAGCACGTTTTTGAGATAATTTTTGGTTGTAAGCATCAGAACCGATACGGTCTGTGTAACCTGCAACTTTAACGTTAGCACTGTTAACTTGTGCGATTTCGCCGTAGATACCATCTAATACGTTACGAGCTTGTGGTTTTAAGTCAGCTTTGCCGAATGCGAAAGTCACATCAGAGTTCAAGTTGAAAGTTTTGTTTACTACTTTCGCTTCAGGTGCTGGCATAGGCGCTTGACCTTGACCGAAACGGTAAGATAAACCTAAAGCAACAGTACCCATGTTCGGAGAGAACTCTGCGTGACGTCCACGTGGAGCTGGACCATTTTTAACAAGAGCTTTACCTAAGTTACCTACACGAGCAGTCCATTGGTACTCTAAACGTGCTGCTAATTCTGGAAGAATTGCGTATTCAATACCAGCTGCTAAAACCGGAGATACTTTGAAGTTGTGAGCTTTTAATTTACCGCCTGCTACTGGAGCTTTGTAATCGCTACGGATTAATGCTGCACCAACACGGCCATAAACGTCTAAATCTGCTAATACAGGGTAGCTTGCTTTAAGTGCTAAAGTAGTACCGTGTGCAGTGTGTTTAGCTTCAGTTTTGTCTTGGCGGCTTTTGATTTTAGAACCACCGAAATATTCATAACCAACTTCTGCTGCTAAGTTGTCAGTGATTTGGTAACCACCAAATACGCCGTAGTTCACAGAGTGACGGTTTACATCATAACCCGCATTACGAAATTGGGTGAAACCGTTGTGAGAAGAAGTCCAACCGGCTTTTGCGCCAGTATAGAAAGTGTTAGCTTGTGGTGCAGCTTGTGCTACAGTTGCTGCTGCTAAACCAGCGATAGCTAATGCGATTGCAGTTTTTTTCATTTTGATGATCCTCTTAAATGTAGTCATCTATTTAAATTAAAACAAGTATCAGCTGATGTAGCTGAAAACCAACACAAAGGAATTGTGTTACCTGCTATCTTAACCTGTTCGATCTAAAAAGTCATCTCAAGGCAAAGATATTACATCAATAAAGCAAACTTGCTCTACTCTGTCTTTTGGGGCAATTCATATCCTTATGTGAAGGACTGTCCAAAAGTTCGCGTATTATCCTACCTAAAAAATGGAAAATCAAATCATCGATCACTCTTTTGCTCAAAATTTAAACAAAAAAGACCTTTTTATTGACAATTTTTTAATCAACTTCCTGATTTTATGACATAAATATCGTCGCCCTTGCGTTCTATGTTACACTTTGACGACTTTTAGCTTAAATAGAGAATGGTGCAACATGCTACCCCGCTTAACAAAGATCCCTCAACTTTCTCCATTAGTCAGTGATTATTTAGATGCGCTACGATTGCAACATTTTGAAGGAGAGATTGCCTCGAATTATGCCGATCGTCTGAGCCTCGCCACCGACAACAGCGTTTACCAACAACTTCCGCAAGCCATTTTATTTCCGAAAAGCATTGCCGATGTGGTTCGTCTAACGAAACTCGCACAACAGGAAAAATACCTTTCGCTGACGTTTACGCCACGTGGTGGTGGCACCGGTACGAACGGGCAATCCATCAATAACAATATTATTGTTGATCTCTCTCGCCACATGACAAAGATTTTAGAACTCAATGTAAAAGAACGTTGGGTGCGCGTGCAAGCCGGCGTGGTGAAAGATCAGCTTAATCAATTTCTAAAACCGCACGGTTTATTTTTCTCGCCGGAACTCTCCACCAGTAACCGCGCCACCTTAGGGGGAATGATCAATACGGATGCGTCAGGGCAGGGATCTTTACAATATGGGAAAACCTCCGACCACGTGCTCGGTTTACGCACTGTGCTCATCAATGGCGAAATTTTAGAGACAAGTGCGGTCAAATCTGACGACATTTTTCGCTATACAGAAGAAAGCTCTCTCTCTGCCAATGTAAAAAAAATCCATCAAGAGATTTTTCAACGTTGCAAAGACAAACGCTCACAAATCCTGAATGATTTACCCCAACTGAACCGTTTTCTAACCGGTTACGATTTAAAAAATGTGTTTAACGATGATTTAAGCGAATTCAATTTAACCCGCATTTTGACAGGTTCTGAAGGCTCACTTGCTTTTATTTGCGAAGCTACATTGGATTTAATGCCGCTGCCACAACATCGCACATTAATTAACATTAAATACAATTCTTTTGATGCGGCGTTGCGCAACGCGCCTTTTATGGTCAAAGCCAATGCACTTTCTGTAGAAACCGTAGATTCCAAAGTGCTGAATTTGGCTAAACAAGACATTATTTGGCACTCCGTCAAAGAACTGTTAACAGAAGACGCACAACATCCGATTCTTGGCTTAAATATAGTGGAATATGCCGGCAATAATCAGGCATTAATTGAAAAACAAGTGGCGCAGTTATGTGCACAATTGGATCAAAAAATTGCTGAAGGCAAAGATCATATTATCGGCTATCAAGTTTGCGATCATTTGCCGTCCATTGAACGTATTTATGCCATGCGGAAAAAAGCCGTAGG
Organism: uncultured Aggregatibacter sp.; assembly: GCF_938046485.1. NCBI lineage: Bacteria > Pseudomonadati > Pseudomonadota > Gammaproteobacteria > Pasteurellales > Pasteurellaceae > Aggregatibacter > uncultured Aggregatibacter sp. The sequence continues at coordinate 95,439 of NZ_CALIWN010000032.1, forward strand.
GCTACTTGGCAACGCAAAAGGTGCAGCAAAACCCATTCCTTTTGTGGAAGACACTTGTGTGCCGCCGGAGAATCTGGCGGATTACATTACCGAGTTTCGCGCTTTATTAGATAGCCATCATCTGCAATACGGTATGTTCGGTCATGTGGATGCAGGCGTGTTACACGTTCGTCCTGCGTTAGATTTATGCGATCAAGCGCAAGTTAAATTATTCAAACAGATTTCCGACGAGGTGGCAGAACTCACCCGCAAATACAGCGGTTTAATTTGGGGTGAACATGGCAAAGGAATGCGCTCGCAATACGGCGAAAAATTCTTTACGCCCGAATTATGGCGCGAATTACGTTACATCAAATTCTTATTTGATCCGCAAAATCGCCTCAACCCAGGGAAAATCTGCACGCCGTTAAACAGCGAACAAGCACTTTATTCCATTTTATCGCCAATGCGAGCCGATCTCGATCGCCAAATTCCCGTTCAAATGAAAGAAGAATTTATCGGTGCCATGAATTGTAACGGTAACGGGCTATGCTTTAACTTTGACGTCCACAGCACCATGTGCCCGTCTATGAAAGTGAGTAAAGATCGCGTTTTTTCACCGAAAGGGCGTGCTGCCATGGTGCGTGAATGGTTGCGTTTATTAGCGAACGAGCAAGTTACCCCGGCGCAATTGGATTTCAAACAGTCCACGGTAAAACTCACGGATATTGTGCATAAAATCCAAAACAGCTATCAAAAACGCCGTGGCGAATACGATTTTTCTCATGAAGTGAAATCGGCAATGGATACTTGTCTGGCGTGTAAAGCTTGCGCCAGCCAATGCCCGATTAAAATCGACGTGCCTAGCTTCCGCGCAAAGTTCTTCCATTTTTATCACCAGCGTTATCTGCGCCCCATCAAAGATTATGTGGTATCCAATGTGGAATATGTTGCGCCGCTAATGGCAAAACAAGCGAAGCTCTTCAATTATTTTACAGCGACTAAATTTAGTCAAAAAGTGGCAGAAAAATGTTTGGGCATGACGGATTTACCGTTGCTCTCCACGCCAAATCTGCAACAACAACTCATTCAACTTGGCCATCAAAACGCCTCATTAGAGCAATTAGAAAGTTTAAGTGCGGTGGAAAAACAACGTGTTTTGCTTATCGTGCAAGATCCATTCACCTCTTATTATGATGCCAAAGTCGTTGCCGATTTTGTGGCGTTAACGCAAAAACTGGGCTTTACGCCAGTGGTATTGCCATTTAAACCCAACGGTAAAGCACAACACATTAAGGGCTTTTTAACCCGTTTTGCCAAAACCGCAAAAAATCAGGCTGAGTTCCTTAATCGTATGGCAAAACTGGGTATGCCTTTGGTCGGTGTGGATCCCGCCATTGTGTTGTCGTATCGTGACGAATATAAAGAAATTCTTGGTGCTGAGCGCGGTAATTTCCATGTGCTGACCGCCCACGAATGGCTCAAGCAACAGTTGGATAACGGCATCTTGTTATCCGCACAAAACACTGAAAAAACCGACTGCACTTTTGAGTCGCATCAGTGGTATTTATTCCCACACTGCACGGAAACGACTGCGATGCCAAACAGCGGCAAAGAATGGCAACACATTTTTGCCGCCTTCGACCAGCAGTTGCAGGTTGAAACTGTCGGCTGTTGCGGCATGGCAGGCACTTTCGGGCACGAAACCCAGCATATTGAAATGTCGAAAGCCATTTATGAAGCCTCGTGGGAGAAAAAGCTGCAAAGTAAAGATCCGAACTTCTGCTTAGCCACCGGTTATTCCTGTCGTAGCCAAGTGAAGCGTTTCGCCCATTATCAGCCGAAACACCCTGTACAAGCCTTATTAACTTTATTGAAATAACAACACCATGAGCATTTGGAAGAAACACCTCACGCTACAACAACTAAATGACTTCTGCCAACACTGTGCCGTAGCACATTTAGGCATTGAATTTACCGCACAGGGCGATGATTGGCTGGAAGCCCGTATGCCGGTGGATCACCGTACTACTCAACCCATGGGATTTTTACATGGTGGCATTTCCGCGGCACTTGCGGAAACCGTTGCTTCCACTGCTGGTTTTTGCTGTGTAGAAGCAAATCAGGCTGTCGTTGGTTTAGAGATCAATGCAAGCCATTTACGCCCGGTGAAACAAGGCTATGTTTGCGCTAAATCAAGCCCGATTCGTTTAGGCAAAAACGTTCAAGTTTGGCAAATTGACATTCGGGACGAGCAAGATAAACTATGCTGCGTTTCACGTTTAACTCTTTCTATTATCACACATGACTAATTTAAAAATCGGCGTCATTCTTGCCAATTTAGGTACGCCAGACTCACCAAGTCCTAAGGATATTTCCCGTTATTTATGGCAATTTTTAACGGATCCACGTGTTGTGGATTTACCGCGTTGTAAATGGTATCCGTTACTTAAAGCCATTATTTTGCCGTTGCGTTCTAAACGTATTGCCAAAAATTATCGTTCAATTTGGACTGAACAAGGTTCTCCGTTAATGGTGTTTACCGAACAACAAAAACAAGGCTTAATCGACTTTTTCCAACAACAGCAACTGGATGTGGAAATCGAAATCGGTATGACTTATGGCAATCCGTCCATGCCAAGTGCGGTACAAAAACTACTGGAAAAACAAGTGGAACACATTATCGTGCTACCGCTCTACCCGCAATACAGTAGCACCACCACAGGCGCGGTGTTCGATGCTTTTGCCAACGCGTTAAAACAACAACGTGGCATTGTGCCCTTTGATTTTATTCATTCATATCAATTAAATAAAGATTACATCGCCGCCTTAATCGAATCCTGTAAAGTGCGGTTAAAATCCGATGAGTTTTTGCTATTTTCCTTCCATGGCATTCCATTGCGTTACGAAAATACCGGAGATTATTACCGAACCCACTGCCAACAAACCGCAGCCGCGGTGGCACAAGGGTTGGGCTTAAATGAAAAACAATGGGGTTTAACCTTCCAATCCCGTTTTGGTAAAGAAGTGTGGTTGCAACCTTATACCGATGGATTTATTTCTAATGCAGCACAACAAGGTATCAAAAAAATGGCGGTGATCTGCCCGGGCTTTGCGGCAGACTGCTTGGAAACCTTGGAAGAAATTTCGGAAGAAAACAAAACGTTATTTTTAACCCACGGCGGAGAAAGCTTTCAATATATTCCTGCCCTCAACGCAGAACCGGCACACATTGAAATGTTAGGCAAATTGGTGATGAGCCAAATAGCGAAAATGAAATGCAATAACTGCAATTCGCCAAATATTGATGTGATTCCAACTATTTCTGTGCCAACTACAAGCCATTTAAGCAGTCGTTGTCATTAATCTTGACAACCTTTTTACTTCATATTTAAGGAGAACATTATGAATAACGTCACTTTAGCAGGCAATCCAATCGATGTTGCAGGCCGTTTCCCACAAATTGGCGACCGACTCACTGAACTCACATTAGTGAATAATGAATTGAGCGATGTAACCCTAAACACCTTTGCCGGTCAGCGCAAAGTGTTAAACATTTTCCCAAGTATCGACACCGGTGTTTGCGCCACCTCTGTGCGTAAATTTAACGAAAAAGCCGCAACATTGGCTAACACCGTTGTACTTTGCATTTCCGCTGACTTGCCTTTCGCGCAAATCCGTTTCTGTGGTGCTGAAGGCATCGACAAGGTAAAAACCCTTTCCACGTTCCGCCACCACGAGTTACACAAAACCCTCGGCGTTGACATTACATCTGGCCTTCTCGCCGGCCTAACCGCCCGCGCCGTTATTGTATTAGATGAACATAACAATGTGCTACACAGCGAATTAGTGTCTGAAATTAAAAACGAGCCGAATTACGACGCTGCACTTGCCGTGTTGGTCTAATCACGAATAAAGCAAAGTGCGGTGGTTTTCTCTGTGTGTTAAAAACACTTGGAAACTCCACCGCACTTTTGTTTTCAGGGCATTCGATGGCACAGACTTCATAGCGTGTATCGATAATCCATTGATATGAAATGGCACGCGTTAGGAAACGCGCGCCATCAAAAAGGCGTAACTCACGATTTCATACGTAGGCTGCATCTTGATACACGACCAAACCACGCACGGAACGTTATTTAACCCTTTCGGGTATTCATGATTTCGTGCGTAGCGTGCATCTTGATGCACGACCAAACCACGCACAGAACCTTATTTAACCCTTTAGAGCATTCACGATTTCGTGCAACGAGTTGCACGCTACGATTCTGGTGGAC